>CAXMQC010000488.1:0-2452 GCA_964195285.1 Akkermansiaceae bacterium | reverse complement strand
TCGGTGTGGCAGCATTCGAAGATCCGCTTCGCATCAAGATGGCGGATAGCTATCGCCTGGATGAAACCGCCGCGGTTGATGCCCTGTTGCGCCGCGCACAGGGCGGTAAGGTCGAAACCACAAACATTTTCCGGCGGGCGCGCCGGCTGGTCGTCGAAGCGCGCAAGCGTAGCGACGATATAGGCGGGCTTGATGCCTTTCTCAGTGAATACGCGCTGTCGAGCGAGGAAGGCGTCATTCTGATGTGCCTGGCCGAGGCGCTTCTTCGCATCCCCGACGACGATACGCGGGACCGGATGATCCGCGACAAGCTGGCAAATGCAGACTGGGAAAGCCATTTCGGCAACAGCAACAGCATTCTGGTCAACGCCTCGACGCTCGGATTGTTGCTCACCGGGCAGTTCGTTCGGCTTGATGCGGACGCGCAGGATATCCCGAGTTTTCTCGGCCGCCTGGTGTCGCGGACAGGGGAGCCGGTTATCCGGGCGGCGATCGTTCAGGCCATCCGCATTCTCGGCCGTCAATTCGTCATGGGGCGAACGATCGAAGAAGCGCTCCAGCGGGCTAAAAGCGGGACCAATAAGGCCTACCGGTATTCCTTTGATATGTTGGGTGAGGCGGCGCTCACGGAAAAGGATACCGAACGGTATGTCGATGCCTATGCCGCAGCCATCGAAGCGGTTGGTAAAGCGGCAGGTGACAAAGGTCCCTATGCGGCGCCCGGAATCTCCATAAAGCTTTCCGCGCTTCATCCGCGCTATGACTATGCGCAGCGCGAACGCGTCCTGCGCGAGTTGGTGCCGCGTCTTATCGGTCTGACCGAGCTTGCCCGTGATGCCGGGATCGGCCTGACCGTCGACGCGGAAGAGGCGGAGCGGCTTGATCTGTCCCTCGATGTCATCGAGGCGGTTATGTGCCGGATGGGGGCAACAGGCTGGCAGGGTTTCGGCTTGGCGGTTCAGGCCTATCAGAAACGCGCGCTGGGTTGTATCGACTGGCTTGCCGCCCTGGCGCAAAAATCAGGTTGGCGGATCAATGTCCGTCTGGTGAAGGGCGCCTATTGGGATAGTGAAATCAAACGGGCGCAGGAGCTCGGCTTTGAGTCATATCCGGTCTTTACGCGCAAGGCATCGACCGACGTTTCCTATATCGCCTGCGCGCGCGAGCTGTTTGCCAACGGGCAATTCCTGTATCCGCAATTCGCGACCCACAACGCTCACACCGTTGCCGTGATCCGCACAATCGCGCCCAAGAATGCCGATTTCGAGTTTCAGCGCCTGCATGGCATGGGCGAAGCACTTTATAGCCAGATGGTGGGGGAAGATGTCTCCGAACCTGTCGACTGCCGGGTCTACGCGCCTGTTGGCAGTCACGAAGAACTGTTGCCTTATCTGGTTCGACGGCTACTGGAGAACGGTGCCAACACATCCTTTGTCAACCGTCTGGCCGACAGCGGCCAGACCATAAACGACGTCATCGCCGATCCTATCGCCAAAACGGCTTCGCGCACGGTAAAGCCACACCCAAAAATACCGCTGCCCACCGACATATTCGCCGGCGACCGGCAGTCGGCTGCCGGGATCGATTTGTCGGATCCGCTGTCCCTGGTCTCGCTGAGTGCCGCCATGGAACGCGCCATGTCCGAGGGTTGGCGGGCCTGGCCGCAGATTGACGGTAAGCAGTCGTCCGGACAGGGGCGTGACGTCTTCGACCCCGCCGATCGGCGCCACGTTGTGGGATCGGTGGTCGATGCGACCCCGGGCGATGTCGATACGGCCCTAACATCCGCCACGGCCGCCTCATCCGATTGGGACCGGCTTGGTGGATTGGGGCGGGCCGCGATCCTCGACCGAACGGCTGATTTGATTGAACAGTCAATGCCCGAACTGATGGCCATTGCGGTGCGCGAAGGGGGCAAGACCCTGCCGGATTCCGTGGCCGAGATACGCGAGGCGGTGGATTTCTGCCGCTATTATGCTGTGGGCGCGCGGCGTGATTTTGAACCCAGCGACTTGCCCGGACCGACCGGCGAAGCCAACAGCCTGGCGCAGCACGGACGCGGTGTGTTCGCCTGTATCAGCCCGTGGAATTTCCCCATCGCCATATTTACCGGCCAGATCGCCGCGGCGCTTGGCGCCGGCAATGCAGTCGTTGCGAAACCCGCTGAACAGACCCCGCTTGCCGCCGCCGCGGTCATCCGGCTGTTCCATGAAGCCGGGATTCCGCCGGAAATCCTTCATTGCTTGCCAGGTGATGGCGAAACCATCGGCGGTGCGCTGGTCGCTGATCCGCGGGTCTCAGGCGTTGCCTTTACCGGCTCGACCGAGGTTGCCCGGGTGATCAATAGCGTGCTGGCAGCGCGGCCCGGCCCGATCACGCCGCTGATTGCCGAGACCGGTGGCCAGAATGCGATGATCGTGGATTCAAGCGCGCTGCCCGAACAGGTGGTGAA
>CAXMQC010000487.1:0-8245 GCA_964195285.1 Akkermansiaceae bacterium | reverse complement strand
TTGCCCGTGCGACTCACGTTGGGCAGTCCTTACCCAGGAATGTGGGGTAGTCCGCGTCGTAGCGGAAGGCGCGGGTCACCCGGCCGACCAGATCCTTGCGCGTGCCGCGCGTCACCACATTGAACCATTCCCAGACGATCTCGTTGGTTTTCGGATCGATCTCGATGATCCGGCCGGCCTCGGTTTCCACCGCCATGACATTGCCGTTGGGCAGGACTTGGTGATCGCCCTGGACCGAGGTATAGAACGGTTCCTCGCGGCTGCCCTGGAATTGCCACAGGACGCGCTGGCTGGTGGGGTCGAAACGCAGCAGCCTGGAATAGCCGAAGCTCTGTGGCTCGACGGTGCGCCGGGCCTGGTTGAACTGGCCACGGTCGGTGCGGTTGTCGAAGATCGTGATCGTGCCGTCGGGCTGCAGGTCGGGGTCGTGCTGGCGCAGGAACAACCCGGTCAGCGCCCATTTTACCAACTTGGTGTCGCGGTCGATCAGGACAATCGAATCCGCCGCACGCAGGGAGACCAGCAGGTCGCCGGCCTCGGCGAAGTCATGGCGCGCCGCGAAGGCCTCATTGACGATCTCGATATCGTTGCTGTGGGCTGGGTCCTCTTGTTTCGATTCCGGGTAGGCGGCCTTACCTCCCAGTACAAGTCCCTGGTAGCCGGACCGGTAGATGACGTCCAGCAGCGATATTTCCTCCAGGACTTCGCCCTCGGGTGACAGGCGCACCACGACATCGTCGTAGTACGGGGCGGGGATATGCGCATAAGCGCCCGGCTGTTCCGACCTGTAGTTGGCCGACAGGGCCCAGATCGAGCCGTCCTCGGCGACCTTGACGTCGTGGTGGTACAGGCCGGGCCGGAACCATTTCAGCCCGGAACACCGGTCGATGCGAAACAGGCCCTTCTGGTAGATTGTGCCCAGAACATCACCGGTTTCATACAGATGTCCGCCCATGATTTCCTGGAAACCTCGATCAACGTTCCAGCCCTGCGCCTCAATCTGTTCGTAGACCGCATCCGGCACGTCCCAACGATGCAGCTGCGTCCCGTCCTTGCCCAACAGCAGCATCGCGAAGCGGTCATTGGCGAAGGCTTGCGCCATAGTGACGCCGCCATTGGCCCGGTCTGGATCGACCCGGCCCAGCGCCTTGCCACCGCCGGCATTCGACACGATGATATGGGGATGGTCCTCATCGGTTTCGGCCTGCTCTAGCTGCGCCCATCGCATGACCGAAACCCCGGCGATGATCATCTTGCGGATTTCCTGATGTGGCGGCAGTTCGAAGGCCATGATCAACGCGCCCACCATGAAGGCGAGAAACGCCAGCGCCACGGGCATAGACAGCGACAACAGCCGCTTCAAAAGCCATAGGATCGCTTTGGCCAGAAATCTCATTTCTGCTATGGTCCCTTCGCCGCCGTGCCTTCGGATTTTGGCCGTCGCGCGGCAGCCTGTTCGCGCCCGTCGGCGCCTTCTGATCGCCGCCACCATGGCACAGGGAAAGTTTCTGATGGGTAAAGACAGCAAGGATCCGCCCGCGCGCGACGGCAAGCCGCTATCGGCCAAGGCGGAAGACCGGCAGGCGCGCAAGGCGGCGGCGCTGCGCGAGAACCTGCGCAAACGCAAAGCCCAGCAGAGGGAACGCGAGCAAAAGCCGGATTAGTATTTTGTCAGTGAAGTCCGGCTACAGTTGCTTCCACGCAAATGCATAATACTTTAACGCCAACCTGCCTTGTGAGCGCCAAAATCATCGGTTAGAACAGCGGCGGTCGCGCGATTGGGGCGGCTCGATACGCAAGGAACTTCATGGACCAGATACGCATTCGCGGCGGTATGCCGCTCGAAGGCTCGATCCGGATCAGCGGCGCGAAAAATGCGGCGCTGCCCCTGATGACGGCGAGCCTGCTGACCGACGAGACATTGACGCTGACCAACCTGCCCTTCCTGGCGGATATCACCACGTTGGTGCAATTGATGATGCAGCATGGCGTGCAGATCGGCATGCGCGATTCCGGCGCCGGACATATCCTGGAAATGACGGCAAACGAGATCGCCAGCACGACCGCGCCTTACGACCTGGTGCGCAAGATGCGCGCCAGTATCCTGGTTCTGGGGCCGCTGGTGGCGCGCTGCGGCGAGGCGCGGGTATCGCTGCCCGGGGGTTGCGCCATCGGCACGCGGCCGGTCGACCTGCATCTCAAAGGGCTGGAGGCGCTGGGCGCGGAAATCGAACTCGCCAATGGTTATGTCCAGGCCCGCGCGCCCAAGGGGCTGACCGGCGGGCATTACGTCTTTCCATTCGTGTCGGTGGGCGCGACCGAAAACCTGGTGATGGCGGCCAGCCTGGCCAAGGGTGAGAGCACGCTGGTCAACGCGGCGCGCGAACCCGAGGTGGCCGACCTGGCAAAATGCCTGGTCGCGATGGGTGCGAAAATCGACGGCATCGGCACCGATACGCTGACCATCCAGGGCGTCGATGCGCTGCACGGGGCGGAACATCGCATCGTCGCCGACCGCATCGAAACCGGCACTTTCGCGATGGCGGCGGCCGCCACCGGTGGCGAGCTGGAACTGGTTGGCGCCGAGATGGAGATCATCGATTCGGTGGCCGAGGCGTTGGACAAGGCCGGCGTCGACATCAGCGAAACGAACGACGGGCTGAAGATCAGCCGCCGCAACGGGCTGGTCGGCGTCGATGTGATGACCGAGCCCTATCCCGGATTCCCCACCGACATGCAGGCCCAGATGATGGCCCTGATGAGCGTCGCCGAAGGCGCTTCGATGATTACCGAGACGATCTTCGAGAATCGCTTCATGCATGTGCCGGAACTCGCCCGCATGGGCGCCAATATCAATGTGCACCAATCGTCGGCGATGGTGCGCGGTGTTGCAAAGCTGACCGGCGCGCCGGTGATGGCGACCGATCTTCGCGCCTCGGTGTCGCTGGTGATCGCGGGCCTCGCCGCGGAGGGTGAGACCGTGATAAACCGTGTCTATCACATCGACCGTGGCTACGAGCGGATTGAGGAGAAGCTCAAGGCTTGCGGCGCCGACATCGAACGCATTGGCAGTTAATTCTTGAGGAATGCCATGGGGGACACCGGCTACAAACCGCTGCGGCTGAGCGCCGAGAACCTGGGTGACCTGACGGTCATCGCGGCGGCGGTCCAGGACGCGCTAGTGCCGGCCGGCGATATCGCCTGGCTGCGCGACGAGGGCAGTTTCGTCATGGCGCTGAACCGATTCCGCTGGGAGGCGGACGACGGCGCCGGCGAGGCCCACGAACGGGTTCATGCCGGCTTGCGCTTCGATCACGTCAGAAACGTCCAGTATCGCGACATCGACCATGGCGACCGCGGCAATTTCCTGGAACTGCTGACCATTGCCTGCGACGAGGGCAGGGTGGTGATGCATTTTGCCGGCGGCGCCGCGATCCGCCTGGAGGTGGAAAAGCTGGTCTGCGCGCTGGGCGATCTCAACGAACCCTGGCCCACGGCCTGGCAACCCGCCCATGAGGGGGAAGAGGGGGTATAAGCCCCCCGGTGGCCCTCAGAACGCCACCGCGTCGCCGCCCTTCAGGCTCAATATCTCGCGCGCCTCGTCGGGGGTGGCGACTTCCAGGCCCAGCCCCTCGATGATCTTGCGGGCCAGTTTCACTTGGTCGGCGTTGGATTCGGCCAGCACGCCGCGCCCGGCCCAGATGCTGTCCTCGATCCCGACGCGGACATTGCCGCCCATCGCCGCCGCCTGCGCCGCGATGCGCAGCTGCGCCGACCCCGCGCCCAGCGCCGACCAGCGGTACGCCGAGCCGAACAGCCGGTCGGCGGTGCGTTTCATATGGCTGACGTCCTCGGCGTGGGTGCCGATGCCGCCCAGGATGCCGAACACCGACTGGATGAAGAAGGGCGGCTTGACCAGCCCGCGGTCGGCAAAATGCTTCAGGTTATAGAGATGGGAGATATCGTAGCACTCGAACTCGAAACGGGTGCCGTTCTCGTAGCAGGTTTCCAGGACATATTCGATATCTTTGAAGCTGTTGCGGAAGACCAAATCGCGGGTCGCTTCGAGATGTTGGCGTTCCCAGTCATGTTTGAATTCCTTGTACTTGTCCAACAGCGGGAACAGCCCGAAATTCATCGAGCCCATATTCAGCGACGCGACCTCCGGCTTGAACTGGGCCGCCGGGGCCACGCGTTCCTCCACCGTCATGAAGGGGCTGCCGCCGGTGGTGATGTTGACCGCTGCATTGGTGCCCTGCTTGATGCGCGGCAGGAAACGCGCGAAGGCTTCCGGTGTCTGGTCCGGCTTGCCGGTCTCGGGGTCGCGGGCATGCAGATGCAGGATCGCCGCGCCGGCCTCGGCCGCCGCGATCGCCTCGGCCGCGATCTCGTCCGGCGTGATCGGCAGATGCGGCGTCATCGTCGGCGTATGGATCGAGCCGGTAATGGCGCAGGTGATGACGACTTTTCCTTTGGCGGACATTCCTGTTTCTCCTTGAATTCAATAACTAATTGCCGATCTCGTCAGTGGTATGGCGCTTGTGTGCGGCGAGCGCCATCAGGCGGCGGTCGCGCCAGACCTGGCGTTCGACGAGACTGTCTTGCGGCAGTTTCGCGCGCCGATCCGCCTCGATCCCGTCGAGCAATTCGCCCTTCCAGTCGGCCATGTGCTGTTGCGAGGGATGCATCCGCGCATAAAGCCCCTCGTAGCGTTCCACATAGTCGCGCACCCCGCCGGGTGCATTCAGATCGATGGTCTCGAACGGCCCCATGAAGGACCAGCGCAGGGCCAGCCCGTCGCGGATACCGATATCCACGTCCTCGACGCTGGCGTAGCCGTCCTCGACAAGGCGGAAGGCTTCCTGCAGCAAGGCGCCCTGAAGGCGGTTCATCACGAAGCCGTCGACTTCCCTTTTCATCACGATCGGCGCATGGCCGGCGGCGATCAGGAAGTCGCGGGTGCGCTGAACCACCGCCGGGTCGGTCCAGGGCGCCGGCACCACTTCGGCCGCCGGTACCAGGTAGGGCGGGTTGATCGGATGGACCACCAAGCAGCGTGCACGCCCCTCCAAATGCTCGGTAAAGGCGGATGGCAGGATGCCCGAGGTCGAGCTCGCCAGTACCGTATCCGGTGCCGCCAACGCGTCCAGCCGGATATAAAGCTCGCGCTTGACCTCGACCACTTCCGGCGCGTTTTCCTGGACATGGTCGGCGCCCTCGAGTGCCGCCTCCAGGCTACTGGCCGTCGACATGCGGGTGCGCACATCCGCCGGACTCTTGCCGGCCAGCAGGCCGTTTTCACCCAGCGTTCCCAGCACGCCGTCGATATAGTCCAGCGCCCTTGCCGGGGCATCCGCGTCCTGGTCCCACAACACCACGTCATTGCCGGCACGCCCATAGCTGATGGCCCAGGCGCGGCCGATGAAACCGCTGCCGATTATCGCGACTCTGGCCAAACCCGTTCCTCCCTATAGTTTCTCGGTGTTGCAATCGATGGCGATGGACTGGCCGGAAATGCTGCTTCCTGCATCCGACAGCAGGAACAGGATCATCGCCGCGATTTCGCCCGCCGTCACCATGCGGTGCATCGATACATTGTCCAGATATCCCGCTTCCGCCTCCTCGTAGGTCTGCCCGGTCTCGGTGGCGCGCGCGGCGATCACCGCCTCGATCCGCGGCCCCTTGACCAGGCCGGGCTGGATCGTGTTGACACGAATATTGCTTGGCCCCAATTCACGGGCCAATGTTTCGCTCAGGCCCACGACGCCATATTTGGCCGAGGCATAGGGGGTGCGGAACGGATAGCCGAACTTGCCGGCCACCGACGAGATATTGACGATCGACCCGCCGCCGGCCGCCTTCAGCATCGGCACCGCCTTGCGGGCGCACAGGAACGAGCCTGTCAGATCGACATCGATACAGCGCCGCCAGTCGGCCGGGTCCAGATCCTCGATCTTGCCGGTCGGCCCGGCGACCCCGGCATTGTTGACCAAAACATCCAGCCCGCCGAGGCTGGCCGCCGCCTCGTCGAACAGGCGATCGACATCCGCCTCGCTGCTGACATCGGCCCTGGTCACGCCGGCTTGCGCATGGGTCGCGGCGAACTCTTCGAGGAACCTGTCCTCGACATCGCAGACATGCACCCGCGCCCCGTGCCCGATCAGCATGTCGGCGATCTCCCGCCCGATGCCCGACGCGCCGGCCGTCACCAGGACGCGTTGTCCCTGCACGCCGTTGTAAGCGGTCTCCATTCGCTGGTCTCCCTGATAGCGGTTATGCCGTCAATCATGTCACGGTCGCGCCCCAAGGCAAGCCATGTTATGGCTCAGGCGTTGTAATTATTCGGGCGGATACCGCGTTCCCGCGCGAATGCTGAGGAATAGGGTAAACCACCATGACCACAAGACCGAAAAAGATCGGCGTCGTCGGGCTCGGCAATATGGGCCGGGGCATTGCGAAAAACCTGGCCAAGGCCGGCCACGAACTGTTCGTGTGGGATATCGCCGAGGCGTCGCGCGCGTCCTTCCGGCGCAAGGCGACGATCGCCGAACCGGGCGAGATGGCGTCGCAATGCGCGATGATAATTCTTGTGGTGCCCGGATCGCCGGAAATCGACGCCATGATGAAGGGCCGGGACAGTCTGTTGAAATCGCCGCGCAAGCGCTTGGTACTATATGACTTCACCACTTCCGACCCGGTCTATACCAGGAAACTGGCGCGCCGCGCGGCGCGCAAGGATGTCGTCTATATGGATGCGGGCATGACCGGCGGCGGCGCCAAGGGCGCCGACCAGGGCAGGCTGACCCTGATGATCGGCGGCGAGGAAAAGACCTTCAGGCGCACCGCCAAATGGCTGGCGCCGGTGGCTAACAAACTCATCTATCTCGGCCCCAGCGGCGCCGGCCACACCATGAAGCTGGTCCACAACATGATCACGCACACCAATTTCCTGGCGCTCTGCGAGGCAGCCCACCTGGCGCGCCGCGCCGGCATCGCGCTGGAGGATTTGATCGCGGTGTTCAACGCCGGCAACGCGCGCAGCTTCATCTCGGAACGCCGCTTCCCCGACCATATCCTGTCGGAATCCTGGGACGCCCGCTCGCGGATCTACAACCTCGACAAGGATGTCGGCATGGCGGTCGCACTGGCCGACAAGCTCGGCGCCACCGTCAATATCGGCCGCGATACGCTGGGTTATCTCCACGCGGCCATGGACCAGGGCCGCGGCGAGGACGATTTCACCCTGCTGTACCGGGATTTCGAGAAGCTGGGGATGTGACGGTCAGGTTGTGTCTCAGTCAAGTTTGGACATGTTGACAGCACGAGGCGGGCTCGCATGTCGGCTTGCTACCTGACCGCGGGCACCGTACCGGTGTTGTTGTAGCGCCCGAAGATACCCGATAGCGGCTATTGCCGCCAATTCAACCTCCATAGATTTTCCAAATCTAATTCGCTAATCTTCCGGCAAAGGGAGGATATTAGTGAAACGACGCCTCGCCGCCATAATGGCCGCCGATGTGGTTGGCTATAGCCGCCTGATGGCGGAGGACGAAGCCGGTACGCTCAATGCACTCAAGGTACTGCGCAAGGAGCTGTTCGCCCCCAAAGTTGCCGAGCACCGGGGCCGCGTCGTCAAATTTATGGGCGATGGGGCGCTGGTTGAGTTTTCGAGCATCGTCGACGCTGTCCAATGCGCTGTTGAAATTCAGCGGAGCATGGGTGAGCGCGAGCTTGATCTGCCCGACAGCCGGCGCGCAAGGCTTCGAATTGGTGTCAATCTAGGTGACATCATCGTCGAAGGGTCGGACATATACGGTGATGGCGTGAATGTGGCGGCACGATTGGAAGGGCTCTCAGACCACGGCGGCATCTGTGTTTCCGGCACCGTTTTCGATCATGTCAAAGGCAAGATCGACCTGGATTTCGCGGATCTGGGCGAACAACGGGTCAAGAACATCGATCAGCCTGTCAGGGCCTATCGGGTCTTGCTGGATAGCCGGACAGACGGGAGCGATAGCGCCAGCGTTTCCGCCAGAGACCCCTCCATGCTCGAACTGCCCGACAAGCCATCGATTGCCGTCTTGCCGTTCAACAATATGTCGGGTGATCCCGAGCAGGAATATTTCTCCGACGGCATTACAGAGGACATCATCACCGAGCTATCCAGGTTCGGCCTGCTGTTCGTGATCGCCCGCAACTCTTCTTTCGTATTTCGGGGCCAGGCGGTCGACGTGTCCGAAGTCGG
>CAXMQC010000486.1:0-3970 GCA_964195285.1 Akkermansiaceae bacterium | reverse complement strand
GCGGGGACGCTGGGTGGAATATGGCGAGGGGCTGGAAGCGCCAATTCCGGCGATGCCGACCTTTCACCCTGCGTACCTGCTTCGCAACCCGGCGCAAAAAAGGGAAACCTGGATGGATTTCCTGTCGATCAGGGAAAAGCTGGACGAACTGGGCTGACAAATCGCGCGAAATGGGGCAAAAAAGACCCCCGCCCCTGTTCGCATTGCCGCTCGCCGGCCTCATAAATGGCTGGATCGGTCTCTACATCATTTGTTTACGTTAAGACTCTATCCTGCTTCTATTATGTTTATAAATTTGCACAGTCTCGCAATGAGGCTGCTCGGCTGGGAGGGCAAACTGTTTAACCTTGGATCCCGGACCGTCCCTGCGGCGATTTTTGTCGTCATGGGGATAGTGGTCTATTCGGCGCAAAATACTGTAGCAGCGGAGACCAGCGATGCACCGCCGCCGGCCGACGTACAGTTCCCGCCGGTCGACAATAACGGCGAGATCAGTGAGACCCTTACCGTCCTCGGCGCCGGCGACGCGCGGCTATACCGTGATATTTTCCGCCTTCAGGCAAGTGGCAAATGGAAGGCCGCCGACAAGAAGATCAAGCAGCTCAACGACCGCCTGCTGATGGGCCATGTGCTGTATCAGCGCTATATGCATCCACGCGCTTACCGTTCCAGCTACCAGGAACTAAAGGGCTGGATGCGCGACTACGCCGACCATCCGGATGCGCAACGGATATACAAGCTTGCCGCAAAACGCCGGCCGGCCAACTGGAAATGGCCGCGCAAACCGGTCGTCCCTGCGGTGACTGTTGAATGGACCCGGGAGGCGCCGGAGCAGGCCGAGAACGCCAACGTCGCACCCAACCCCCCGGTCCGCAGGCGCAATAGCCGCGACTTGCGTTACGCCAAGCGGCGCATCGCGCGCTGGCTGCGCATGGGAGCGCCGACCAAGGCGCTGAATTATCTGCAAACCAAGAGTGTTTCGCGGCATTTCGATTCCCTGACCTACGACGAGACGCTGAGCAAAATCGCTCGCGCCTTTTTCCATGCCGACAAGAATCAGAAGGCGCTTGAACTGGCGCTGAGCGCCGCCGAACGGTCCGGCGAATGGGTGCCGGACGCCCACTGGTGGGGCGGCCTGGTGGCCTGGCGCCTGCGCCAATACGACGTGGCGGCCGAGCAGTTCGCGGCGCTGGCGACCTCACGGACCAGCAATAGCTGGCGTGTGACTGCCGGCGCCTACTGGGCGGCCCGGGCCTATCTGGTCGACCGCCAACCCGACAAGGTCGTGCCGATGTTACGGCTGGCCGCCGCACACCCGATGACTTTTTATGGCGTGCTGGGCCAGGAAGCCCTGGCGCTGGAGCATGTGATCGATTGGCGGATCCCCAGCGCCAGCACCGAAACGGCCCGGCAGATCATGAAGGTTCCCGCGGCGCGGCGTGGGCTGGCGTTGATGGAGGTCGGCAAGGAGCGGCAGGGGCTGGCCGAGCTAAAGCGCATCTTCAAGCGCATGCCGCCCGATATGCTGCAGACCCTGATTGCCTATGCCGACAACAACCAGATTGCGGCGCTGTCCTATCAGATCGGTTACGCGATCAACAAGCGCGACGGGCATTGGCACAATGCGGCGCTGTTCCCGCTGCCGGGGTGGCAGCCGAACGGCGGCTTCCAGGTGGACCGCGCCCTGATATTCGCGCTGATGCGCCAGGAGTCCAATTTCAAGACAGAGGCCAAGAGCCACGCCGGGGCGCGCGGGGTGATGCAGTTGATGCCCGTGACCGCAGGCTTCATCTCTGGCAAGCGCTATCGCGGCTGGCGGCGCGACAAACTGTACGATCCGGAACTGAACGTGACACTGGGCCAGAAATATATCCGCCATCTGCTGAACACGCCGGCAATCAACCAGAACCTGTTTATGGCCGTGGCGGCCTATAACGGAGGGCCGGGAAATCTGAGGAAATGGATGCGCGGCGTCGATTTCCGCAACGATGCCCTGCTGTTCGTCGAAAGTATCCCCAACCGGGAAACCCGCGGTTACGTCATAAAAGTGCTGACCAATTACTGGATCTATCGCGACCGTTTGGGCCAGCCGCGCCCGTCGCTACGCGATGTTGTCGCCGGCGACTGGCCGGTCTACACTGCGCATGACCCGCTGAACCAGCAGGTCGTAGCATTTGTCGATGGTATGCAATAGACATATCATCAGGACCACCAGCGAGAACCAACGCGCAAATGGCAGGCCACCGCGATTTTTTACCCGTCAACATCGCGGTCATGACGGTTTCAGACACCAGAACCGAAGCCGACGACCGTTCCGGAAACACCCTGATTGAACGGCTGGAAGGCGCCGGTCACAAACTGGCGGCCCGCGCCATCGTTCGTGACGAGGCCGACCTTATCGCCGCCCGCATGCAGGACTGGATCGATGATCCGGAAATCGATGTGATCGTCTCGACCGGCGGTACCGGGGTAACCGGACGCGACGTCACGCCGGAAGCGCTGAACCGGATCGCGGAAAAGGAAATCCCCGGCTTCGGCGAACTGTTCCGCTGGATCAGTTATCAGAAGATAAAGACCTCTACCATTCAGAGCCGCGCCATGGGCGCGGTCGCCAACGGCACCTACATTTTTGCCCTGCCCGGCTCCACCGGCGCCTGCAAGGACGCCTGGGACGATATCCTGGTCCACCAGCTCGATGCGCGCACCACACCCTGCAACTTCGTCGAACTGATGCCGCGACTTCAGGAAAAATGAACCTCGATATAAGCCGGCTGGCCGGTGTCTGGCTGCTGTGCCTGCTTGCATGGTCGCCTGTCCAGGCCGAAACCGACCCGTGGGAGACCACCACGCAAGCCGGCGCCGATGCATTCGAGAAGGGTGAATTCGAACAGGCCGAACGGCATTTCAGAGAGGCGCTGGATCTCTCGGAATCCTTCGCCGGCAACGATCCGCGAACAGCCGTCGGCAATAGTAATATGGGCGTTCTGGCTTACCAGCTGGGCGCCTTCGCCGAGGCAGAGCGGTTCCACGCCCAAGCGCTGCAACAACGCCTGGAATTGTTTGGTGGACTGCATAGGGCGATCGCCGAATCGCTGACATTGATGGGGTTGGCGATCCGCGAACAGGGCCGGTTCGCCGAGGCCGCCGTGGCGTTGGGCGATGCGTTGGTCATCAACAGGCAACTGCTCGGGCCGGACAACCCGGAGGTCGCGACCGGGCATTTTCGCGTGGCCGTCATACTGGTTTTAATGGACAATCTGGCCGAAGCCGAGCCGCATTATCGCGAAAGCCTGACGTTGCGCCGCCGAACGCGGCCCGGGGCCGATGCGGAAACCGCCAGCAGCATCCATATGCTGGGCTGGGTGCTGCGCGAGCAGGGCAATCTGGAAGAAGCCGAGGCGCTGTTTCACGAGGCGATCGCGATGCGCGAAGAGCTGTTCGGCCCGACCCATCCGGGGATCGCGTCGGGCTATAACAATCTGGCGAAAATCCGTCAGGCCCAAGGTCGCCACGCGGAATCGGAAAGCCTGTTCATGGACGCCTTGGCGCGGGCCGAAAAAGCGCTGGCGCCGGACGATCCCGGCCTGGCAAAGGTAATGACGGATTATGCGGCATTGCTGCGCGAGGTCGGCCGCAAGGACGAAGCCGCCAGACTGGAATCCCGCGCGCAATCGATTACGGGGAGTTGATCCGGCCACGCCGGCCGGGCGGTGAATTGCATCACGATTGTCATTCGTTAATCATTCGGAATGTATTGCGGGGTTATTACCGTTCGATATGGATATGATCGCCGTGACAAACGGGCATGGTCTCCGGCCGCGAACCGAGGCCGCCAGCCGGCGCTTTACGGCTTTCCGGCCGGTCCGGTGGATCGCCCTGGCGCTTGTCCTCCTTACCCTGTGGCCCGGCACGGCGCCCGCCTGGTGGCATGAATGGAAGACCGAGGTCCAGGCCGGAAGCACGGCCTTTG
>CAXMQC010000485.1:0-3868 GCA_964195285.1 Akkermansiaceae bacterium | reverse complement strand
GCCGCATCGAAGACGCCCGCAAGGCGGAGCAGCGCGCTCTGGATATCCGGGCCAAGCTGTGAGGTTAATACCAATGCTCGCTGATAAAGACTCATTTGACCGGTTTCCCTTGTTCGCTCGTCAGGCGCGGTTCGTGCCGTGGCGCCGGGCGCCACAAGAGGAGCGCAACGCCGCGAGCGGTCACGGGAAGCCGGCCTCCGGTGGGACTTCGCGGCCCGACGGGTGCGTTACGGCCCTTGCCCGATGCGGAGCGGCATCGCGCCGCGGGCCGCGCCTGCCCGGCGGACCGCCGCGCGCCATCAAATGGGTCATTATCAACGAGCATTGGTATTGCTTTCCGGTGGCCGGCGCATCGCGCGCCAGGCCAGATAGGCGCCGCCCAGCAGCAGCGGAACCGACAGCCACTGACCCATCGTTGTGCCCAATACCAGGAACCCGCCATCGCCGACATAATCGTCCGGCTGGCGGAAATTTTCCACGGACATACGCGCCAGCGCATAGCCGCCGATGAAGACGCCGGTGGTCAGGCCCGGACGGCGCAACGATTTCCAGGGTCCGAATATCATCCAGGCCTGGACGGCGAACAGCACCAGCCCTTCCAAAGTCGCCTCGTATAACTGGCTGGGGTGACGCGGCTGGTCGCCGGCATCGCGGAAGATGATGGCCCAGGGCACATCGGTGACCCGCCCGTACAGCTCGCCATTGATGAAATTGGCGATGCGGCCGAGGAACAGCCCGAAAGGAACGCCGGCGGCGATCATGTCGGCGAGCGCCAGCAAGGGTATGCGACGCCGCCGGGCGAAGACGATTATCGCCAGCGTCACCCCCACCAGCCCGCCATGGAAGGCCATGCCGCCCTCCCAGACCCGCAGGATTGCGCCGGGATTGGCCAGATAGAAGGCCGGCTGGTAGAACAGCACGAAGCCCAGCCGGCCGCCCAAAATTATCCCCAGGACCACCCAGGTCAGGATATCGTCGATTTGCTCGGGGGTAATCAGATGCGGCGGCCTGTTGGCCAGCCGCAGGCAGTAGCGCCAGGCCAGCAACATCCCCGCCACATAGGCAAGCGCGTACCAGCGAATGGCAAGCGGGCCCAACTGGATGGCAATCGGGTCGAAGTCGGGGAAAACGAAATATTCCATGCACGCCCTGTCTTTTACGCGGTTTCGTCGCGTGGCGCGCCGCGCCCGCAGGTCATGTTATAGGGACCGCCCCCGGCCCGTTCAAGGCGCGCCGGCAGTTGCGCGAGCTCGGCATGGAGCGTATAGAAATTCGGAAGCCACGTGCGACGGAGCGAGACCATGCAGGTAGACAATCGATTGCTCGACGATCTGGCCCGGGTGGCCGGCGGCGCCTTCGGCGCGCTTTCCGGCGTGCGTGGCGAGGTCGAGGCGCGCCTCAAGCATCAGTTCGAACGCATCCTGTCCGAGATGGACGTGGTCTCGCGCGAGGAATTCGAGGCAGTAAAAGCGGTTGCCGCGAAGGCTCGCATGGAGCAGGAGGCTCTGCAAAAACGGGTCGTCGCCCTGGAGGCCGCGATTGCCGGACAAAAACCCAAGGCCGGCGCCAAGAAAAAGCCCTCCCGCAAACCCAAAACCTGATTATCCACAGAAATTTTCAGCCGCGTCGCGATGCGGGGTTGCGCTACGGAATCACCCTATGGCATCCTAGGTATTGTGGTGTACGAGTGATTCGCTGCTATATTTTGTAGGGCAGCGGGAATTTTGCTTATTGCGCCGCGTCCGGCCCCGGTGACGGCGGTTATCAGCCCGGGCCAATTCATACAGGGGGCGTGAATGGGAATCAGGATGGAGCATTCCGGCAACCGGACGATCAATCCGCTGGATCTCCTGGAAGAACTCGCAAGCGTTCACGGCTGGCCCCACATGCGGGCGGCCGATGATGAGCTGGTCACTGAACCGTCGCGCCGCTGGTGCGCTTACCGGCTGCATTTCATCTGGCAGGAGGAGATGCAGGCCTTGCACATGCATTGCGGCATCGATGCCAAGGTGCCGGACGATAAGCGCCGCGATATCAACGACCTGCTGGCCTCGATCAACGAGCGGCTGTGGCTCGGCCATTTCGAGGTTGCGGCCGACGAACCGAATCCTACCTTCCGCCATACCCTGCTGACCCGCGGAAACTTCGCGCCGGGACCGGAACAGCTGGAAGAGCTGGTCGATGTCGCGCTCGACGAATGCGACCGCTATTACCCCGCCTTTCAGTTCGTATTATGGGGTGGACAGCGGGCCGACGAGGCGATTTCGGCGGCGCTACTGGAAACCGTCGGCGAAGCCTGAGCCCCGTATCATGAGCGATAGCGGCGAACGCCTCACCCGCCCCCTGCTGCTGATCGGTTGCGGCAAGATGGGCGGCGCGATGCTGTCGGGCTGGCTGGATAGCGGCATCGCCGGTGGCGGGGTCGTCGTGATGGACCCGATGGGGGCGGCCAGTTTCGCGGGTCGTGACGGCGTGACCGTCTATGCCGGTACGGCAGACCTGGCGGGCGATCTCGATCCGCAGGTCGTGGTCTTCGCGGTCAAACCGCAGCAAATGGCCGCCGCGGCGCCCTTCGCCGCCCGATATGTCGGTCAGGGCACGGTTTTCATGTCGATCGCGGCCGGCACCACCATTGGATTTTTCGAGGGGCATCTCGGGGCCGAGGCGGCGATCGTGCGCGCCATGCCCAATACGCCGGCGGCGATCGGCCAGGGCATTACCGTCGCCTGTCCCAACACCAACGTGTCGGATTCCCAGATGGCCATCTGCACGGCGCTTCTGGGCGCCATTGGCGAGGCGCTGAGCGTCGATGACGAGGCGCTGATCGATCCGGTGACGGCGGTCTCCGGCAGCGGCCCGGCCTATGTCTTCCTGTTGATCGAATGCCTGGCCGAGGCCGGCGTCGAGGCCGGCCTGCCGCGCAATCTCGCCGACCGGCTGGCGCTGGTCACGGTCGCCGGCGCGGGGCAACTCGCCCTGCATGGCGAAGATGTGCCGGCGCAACTGCGCAAGAACGTCACCAGCCCGGGCGGCACCACCCAGGCGGCGCTGGACGTGCTGATGGCCGAAGACGGGCTGCAGCAGCTGATGACCCGCGCGGTCGCCGCCGCCACGCGGCGTGGGCGCGAATTGGCGGGTTAGCGTGGCGGACTTGTCCTCAAGCGCCGCGAAAGTTCAGGCGGTGCTCGCGGCGCGGGGATATTCCTTCGACATACTCGAGCTGGACCAATCGACCCGCACGGCCGCCGAGGCCGCGGCGGCGATCGGCTGTGAAGTGGCGCAAATCGCAAAATCCATCCTCTTCCGGGGCAAGAATAGTGGCAAGGCGGTGCTGGTGATCGCCAGCGGCGCCAACCGCGTGGATGAGAAGGCGGTGGCGCAGTTGCTCGGCGAGAAACTGGGCAAGGCCGATGCGGCGTTCGTGCGCAAAGAGACCGGTTTCGTGATCGGCGGCGTGCCCCCGGTCGGGCATGACAAACCGATCGAGACTTTCATCGACGAGGACATCCTGGCCTATGACGTCATCTGGGCCGCGGCCGGCACGCCGTTCGCCGTTTTCCGCCTCGACCCGCGATCCCTGGAGGCGCTGACCGGCGGTAAGGTGGCGCGCGTGGGCTTGCCGCCCGGCAGTATCGCGGTTTGACATTGGACGTGCTGATAGCAAAAAGCGGACACGCATGTCGGCTTATTGCCTGATTATGTTGCAAAAACGCCGACCGCGACCATCTCAAGCTGAGCCCGCCAGGCCAGGAGACAATCACGGGCCGCTGGCGGTACGCGCTCATCCTCGCCATCCTCGATATCCTCGAGCAACCGCTCCAGCCAATCCCGGCGACAATACCGAACTCGGCCAGATGGGCACGCAGGG
>CAXMQC010000484.1:0-3162 GCA_964195285.1 Akkermansiaceae bacterium | reverse complement strand
TCCGCGGCGTACGGCGGCCAGAATTCCCACTGGAAGCCCGATCGCCAGGGCGAAAAAAAGGGCCATGAAGGAAAGTTCGATGGTGGCGGGGAATAGCGTCAGGAACTCGCTAAGGACCGGTTCCCGGGTCACGATAGACGTGCCGAAATCGCCTTTCAGAAGATTGCCGACGAAACCCAGATACTGTTCCCAAAGCGGACGGTCGTAGCCGAGTTGCTTCAACAGGTAGGCATGGCGCTCCGGGTCGATCCCGCGTTCACCCACCAGCAGTTCGATCGGATCGCCGGGAATCAGTCGGATCAATCCGAAAGCAACCAGCGTCACCCCGAAAAAAGTCGGGATGACCATGCCGAAACGGGTAATGAAAAAACGAACCATTTTCAGGTTGGGCGACGGCAGAAAATATGGATGGGCGGGATGATCCCCGCCCATCCGTTAGAGCCGTCCGAAATGCTACTTCAAATCGACGCCATAGAAGATATGACCGCCGAACGGATCGATACGGTAGTCGACGACTTCCTTGCGCATCGGCATGAAGACGATCGAATGGGCAACCGTTACCCAGGGGGCTTCTTCCTTGAAGACCAACTGCGCCTTTTCATAAAGCGCGGTTCGCTCGCCGATGTCGCTGGTCCGCTTCGCCTGGATCAGCAGGTCGTTGAAGGGCTTGTGACACCAGCGCGCGCGGTTGGTTCCATCCTTGGCCGCGTCGCAACCCACCAACACATAGAGAAAGTTGTCTGGGTCGCCATTGTCGCCGGTCCAGCCCAACAAGACCGTGTCATGCTCGCCGCTCTTGGAGCGTTTCAGATACTCGCCCCATTCGAACGTGACGATCTCGGCCTCAACGCCGATCTTGGCCCAGTCGGCCTGGATGATCTCGGCCATGCGCTTGGCGTTCGGGTTGTAGGGGCGCTGCACGGGCATGGCCCAGATATTGGTCTTCAGACCCGCAACCCCGGCTTCCGCCATCAGCGCCTTTGCCGCGGCCGGATCGTAAGCGTAATCCTTGGTCGCCTCGTTATAGGACCAGATTGTCGGCGGGATCGGGTTCTTGGCCACCTTGCCGGCCCCCTGGAAGACCGCGTCGATGATCGCCTGTTTGTTGATCGCCATGTTCAGCGCCTGGCGAACCCGCTTGTCGTCGAACGGTTTCTTCTCGACGTTGAAGGCCAGGTAGCCGACGTTGAGGCCTTCCTGCTCCATCATGTTGAGACTGGAATCGGCCTTCATCGCGTCGATATCGGCCGGATTCGGGTAGGGCATGACGTGACATTCGCCGGCTTTCAGCTTCTGATAGCGCACGCTGTTGTCGGGCGTGATCGCGAAAATCAGCGTGTCGATCGCCGCCTTGCCGTCCCAATAGTCGGGGTGGGCTTTATAGCGGATGAGCGCGTCTTTCTGATACTGGACCAGTTGGAAGGGACCGGTGCCGACCGGCTCAAGGTCGGCCTTTTCCGGCGTACCGGCCGCCATCATTTTGTCGGCATGTTCGGCTGACATTATGGATGCGAAATCCATCGCCATATTGGCGATGAAGGGCGCCTCCGGTGCGTTCAGGACGAATTTTACCGTGTAATCGTCGACCTTGACGATGTCTTTGATCAGCGCGGGCATGCTCATGCCCTGGTAATATTCATAGGTGCCGCCGGACACCTTGTAATAGGGATGATTTTCGTCACCCTGGCGGTTGAAGCTGTGCAACACATCGTCGGCATTGAAATCGCGCGACGGCGTGAATTTCTTCGTGGTGTGGAACTTGACACCCTTGCGCAGTTTGAAAGTGTAGCTCAGCCCATCGTCCGATGACTCCCATGATTCGGCAAGGCCGGCCACGATCTTCGTGCTGCCGCGCTCGAATTCGACCAGCTTGTTGTACAATGTGCGCGAAGAGGCGTCGAATGTTGTGCCGGAGGTGTACAGCGAAGGATTGAAGCCCTCCGGGCTGCCCTCCGAGCAATAAACGAGCGTCTTGGCCGAAGCGGCTGTCGAAAGCGCCACAGCCGCGCACAAGCCGACAGCAGCCGCGATTATCCGCTGTTTCATTTTTCAAGTCTCCCTGTCATGTTCCGGTTGGCCCTGTCGGGACAACCCATTCGCCTAACCCTAAGGCTTAATATTGTTGTGACCCGTTGGTGGGTCGATCATTGCTAATGATGGAAAATGCTAGGCTTCTTTCCGGCATGCTGTCAATCAATCTTACATGTCGAAAATTTCAGCCTTGGTCCAATACTCTATTCAAGGTCAACGTCATAGAAATAATAGCCGCCCAGCGGAAACGGGCGATAGTTGACAACTTCGGTTCGCATCGGCGTGAATATTATCGAATGGGCTATTGGAAAGATTGGCACCTCGTCGTCGAGAATCGTCTGCGCCAGTTCGTACAGGGTTTCTCGTTCGGCCGGGGTCTGCGCGCGGGCGGCTTCCTCCAGCAGACGATCGAAATTTCCGTTGCACCAATATGATCTGTTGGCGCCGGATTTCGCGGCCTTGCAGCCCAGAATCGGGGAGAGGAAAAGGCCTCGGTCAAGGGTTTCCGAAATCCAGCCGAACAGCGCAACGTCATGTTGTCCAACCATGGTCTGTTTGATGAAGTCGCGGCCGGTGGTGACGATAATCTTCGATTCGACACCGATTTTCTGCCAATCCTCATGAATCATTTCCGCGGTGCGCCGGGCGTCCGGCATATAGGATTTGGCGACCGGGCTTGGCCATATTTCCAGGTCCAGCCTGAAAACCGCGGCTTCATCCATCAGTCGCTTCGCGCGTTCGGGGTCCGCGGGTGCCGCCGCCGCCGCCGTGCGCGGCCACAGGCCTGGGGGAATGATCTCCGCTGCCGGGTGACCGATGCCCTGATAGATTTTTTCGAGTATCGCTTCCCTGTCGATCGCCAGCGCCAGCGCCTTGCGTACGCGCGGATCGTTCAAAGGCGGTTTCCGCGTGTTGAAGGCCAGGTAGCCGACATCAATCCCCACCTGGCGCACCAGCTTGACATCGCCATCGAGGGTCATGGCCGGAATGTCGGCCGGGTTCGGGTCGGCAATGACATGGCATTCGCGGTCGCGCAGTTTCTGATAGCGCACGGTGGCGTCCGGGGTAATGGTGAATACCAGATTGTCCAAGGGTGCCTTGCCGCGCCAGTAATCCTGGTGCGCCACATAA
>CAXMQC010000483.1:0-2909 GCA_964195285.1 Akkermansiaceae bacterium | reverse complement strand
CATCGCCGACGTGGTGATGGGCGTGATGGCTAACGTCTTCTATGTCGATCTTGGGTTCGACAAGCAGGAGATCGGGCTAATTTCAGGCGGATTTGGGCTGGTTATGACAATTTTCGGCGGCGTGGTCGGCGGGCTGCTGATTATGCGCTACGGTATCCTGCGCATGTTGTTTGTGGGCGCCGTGCTGGCGGCTGGAACGAACCTGCTGTTTGCCCTGCTCGCCGTGACTGGCAAGGTTCTGTGGATGCTGATGTTTGCCATCGCCGCCGACAACTTAAGTGGCGGCATGGCGGCGGCGGCTTTCGTCGCCTATTTGTCGAGCCTGACCAGCGCCCGATTTACGGCCACTCAATACGCGTTGTTCAGCTCGCTGATGCTGTTGCTGCCCAAACTTATCGCAGGCTATTCCGGTGTCGCGGTCGATGCCGTCGGTTATCCGACCTTCTTCGTCGGCACGGCGATACTGGGCGTGCCGGTACTTTTTCTTGTGTTGCTCGTCGGCCGCCTGGCGCCGGTTGGGAGCGATCCCCCAGACTGAACGCTCACACGCTCACACGCTTGCCGCCCATTACTGGGCGGCGCGACAAAAAACGGGTATATTCTTCCTTCACCGCCGAGAGAGAACCGATGGACATCAAGAAAATATCCGTGGGCGACAACCCGCCCTGGGACATCAATGTCATTATTGAGGTCTCGCTGGGCAGCGATCCGGTGAAGTACGAGTTCGACAAGGAGTCGGGCGCCATTTTCGTCGACCGGTTCCTGCATACGGCGATGTTCTATCCGGCCAATTACGGCTTCATCCCGCATACCCTGTCGGGCGATGGCGACCCCTGCGACGTGCTGGTGGTCGGGCGGGTGCCCGTGGTGCCCGGCGCCGTCGTGCGCTCGCGCCCCGTGGGCGTGCTGATGATGGAGGACGAGGCCGGCATCGACGAGAAGATCCTCGCCGTCCCCGTGGACAGCCTGCACCCCTATTATGCGGATGTCGTGTCCTATCGGGATCTGCCGGAGGTCCTGCGCGACCAGATCGCCCATTTTTTTGCACATTACAAGGATCTCGAGAAGGACAAATGGGTCAAGGTGACGCGCTGGGGCGAAGCCGAGGAGGCGACCCGTCTGATCGAGGAAGGCATCGCCCGCGCCAAGCCGGGGTAAAGGTTCGGGGTGGAGAGGCGCGGGATCATGGAAGTTTCCGAGGGCGACATCACCGAACTGGCCGTTGATGCCATCGTCAACGCGGCCAACGAATCGCTGCGCGGTGGCGGCGGCGTGGATGGCGCAATCCACCGCGCCGCGGGACCGGATCTGCTCAAGGAATGCCGCGCGATTGGCGGTTGCCCCACCGGCGAGGCGCGCCTTACCGGCGGATATCGGCTGCTGGCGAGCCACGTGATCCACACCGTCGGTCCGGTCTGGCATGGTGGCAACCGGGGCGAGGACGGGCTGCTCGAGGCCTGTTACCGCAACAGCATGGCGCTGGCCCGCGAAGCTGGGGTCGCGACTATCGCCTTCCCCGCCATATCGACCGGTGTCTACCGCTTTCCCCGGGACCGTGCCGCCCGTATCGCGCTGCACACGATCGCGGACGAAGTCGCCCGCAACCGCGGTGCCATGGAAAAGATAATCTTCTGCACCTTCGGCGCACAAGCAACGGAAGCCTACCGCACCTCGCTACGGGACTTTGCGGGCTAAGCCGCCTTCTTCTTCATGAAGCGGTCGATCAGGACCTCGGCGATCTGCACGGTGTTGAGCGCGGCGCCCTTGCGCAGATTGTCCGAGACCACCCACATGGAAAGACCGTTTTCGACCGTCATATCGTCGCGGATACGGCTGACATAGACCGCGTACTCGCCGGCGCTTTCCTCGGGTGTCACGTAGCCCTCGTCCTTGCGGTGGTCGACCACGACGATCCCGGGCGCCTCCATCAGGATTTCGCGGGCTTCCTCCGCCGAGATCGGCCGTTCGAACTCCATATTTACCGCCTCGCCATGGCTGATGAAGACCGGCACGCGCACACAGGTCGCCGTTACCCTGATTTTCGGGTCGAGGATTTTCTTGGTCTCGACCATCAGCTTCCATTCCTCCTTGGTCTCGCCGCTATCCATGAAATCGTCGCAATGGGGAATGACGTTGAACGCGATCTGCTTGGTGAATTTATTCTTTTCAACCGGATCGTTGACGAATATCGCGCGGGTCTGGTTGAACAGTTCATCCATGGCATCCTTACCGCTTCCGGAAACCGACTGATAAGTGGCGACCACGACGCGCTTGAGGCCGGCCAGGTCGTGCAGGGGTTTCAACGCCACGACCATCTGGATCGTCGAACAGTTCGGGTTGGCGATGATGCCCTTTTTCGTAAAACCGGCAATGGCGTCCGGGTTGACCTCGGGCACCACCAGCGGCACGTCCGGGTCCATCCGGAAATGCGAGGTGTTGTCGATCACCACGGCGCCGGCCTTGGCGGCCTTCGGGCTGTATTCGGCGGAAACCTTCGCGCCCGGCGAGGACAGCACGATATCGGTGCCCTTGAAATCGAAGAGGGCCAGATCCTGGACCTTCAGTACCCTGTTCAAGCCATAGGACACTTCCTTGCCCAGCGAGCGCGAGCTGGCCAATGCCACCACTTCGTCCGCCGGAAATTCCCGTTCGGCCATGACCTGCAGAAGCTCGCGCCCCACATTTCCCGTCGCGCCGACGACTGCAACCTTGTAACCCATCGATTTCCATCTCCGTATGAACCGGCGCCGATGTAGCGCCTTATACCCCTTGCCGCAAGTCCCGCGACGCGTCGGTGCGAAAGAAAAGGCCGCTCAAATGAGCGGCCCGCTGAATTGTCTATGCTGTGTTTCCAGCCGTCAGCCGCCGCTCTGCCCTTGCAGGATCGGTTTGGTCGTCGTGGTGTCGGT
>CAXMQC010000482.1:0-3527 GCA_964195285.1 Akkermansiaceae bacterium | reverse complement strand
GTTCGCCGGGCAGGGCACAGCCTTTCGATCCCGGCTGGGACCACCGGGAATCATGGCGCTGAATTCGTGAGATGATCTGCTCGCAATGTTACTCCCTGCATCGAATTTTCCCGGGTCTCGGAGCCTTGGCTTGGCCCGGTTATTTGTATCCTGCTCATTGGACAACACACAAAACATGCTTTATCGCGACAAAGTCTATTACAATCCCGGCAATTTGGAAGCAATTTTATTGCGGGACTGGTTGAGCACGACGTGAATCAAACAGTTCTCATGCTATTTAATTGTCAATATTGCCGACCGGTGAACTTTGAGCCGCGACGTCATCGAATGTTGAGCACCGAGGTTTCCGCCCTGCCCATCACGTCGAACGCCACGCTGCCGACCATAAACCGGGTAATTCTGGATTTTCCCGAGTCCGAGACGACGATGACGGAATAGTCGTTTCCGGCCTCGAGGATCGCGGATTTCGGGTCGCCGAGCGCGACCCGCACGCCGTCGACGGCAATACCGTCCTGCTCGAGCCCGTTTTTTAGTTTTTCGATCCTGCGCTCTTGCGCCGGCGACGCGCCGTCGTCCGAAGCCACCGACATGATACTCACTGGCTCACCGGCAAAATGCGCCAGCACCGCGCCGCGGCGCATCGCGCGTAGCGACTGGTCACTGCCGTCGGTGCATAGCAGATAGCCCTTGCCATGGCATGGCCCGCGCACGGTGAGTACCGAGCTCGGCGCCAGCATCGCGACCTTCTGGACCGAGCTGGGCTCCATGAAGGAACGTAGCTCGCCGCGCCAGCGCTTTGGCGGCCCCATGATGATGAGGTTGTAGGGTCCGAGCTCATACTGATCGAGGATGCCGCTGGCGACGTCCGGCGCGGTCTTGAGCTTAAGCACGAGGCTCTTGCCCGACGGCGTCCGGTATTCGACCTTGTTGTCGCCGAGCGGGTCGCCAAAGACGTTGGTATGGTCGACCAATTCCTCCCATTCCTCATCCAGGAAGTCTTTTTCGAGCAACATGTCGAAGCCGCGCTTCAAATACTGGATGCCCGGCAGCTCCAGTCCCCATTCGAGCAGGTTCTGGCGCGCCAAGCGCACCTGCAGGCCGCCGGAGTTCAGCCCCTGGTCGATGCGGCGGACATAGAGCAGGATGATGTCGCACTTGTCCGTGCCGGCAATTCGGGAGGCGGTGTCGAGCCCCACATAACAGGGATCCGTGCCATTGATGCAAACCAGGATGCGGAATCGCCGGCTCCGGCGCCGACGGGTTTCCTCCAACGCCTTTGTTTGCTCGCGCCGGCGCTGCAGAATCGATGGGTTGCGCTTCGCCATAATCAGGCCCCGATCAGCGGCCAGTAGAAGAAAGCCGCGAGCAGCACGATCACCGTCGAGACCACGACCATGCGCCAGCCCGCCTTCAGGAAATCGCCGGGCGTCAGATAGCCGGCCGCGAAGACGATGGTGCAGGCCGGCGTGCCGACCACGGTCAGATAGGCGAAGGCCGACGAGATCGCGGTGATGAAGCCGATGGCGATCGGGCTTTCGCCGGCGACGGTGGCCATCTTCAGCACGATCGGGCCGAGCACCGCCACCGCCGCGCCATTCGACATGGTGTTGGTGACGAAGGTCGTCAGCACCGAAACCGCGGCCCATAGCCCGATTCCGGTGTCGGCCCCGATCGGGGCCAGAACGGCGATGAAATTCTCCGCGACCCATTGCGCGGCGCCGGTCTCCTTCATCTGGACGCCCAGCGAGATCGCCGCCGCATAGAGCAGCACGACGCCCCAGTTGACGCCCGAATTGATGTCCTCCCACTTGACCAGCCCGGTGATCAGGAAGGCCGAAGCGCCGAGGATCGCCACAATGCCCATGCCCAGGGTCGTCGAGAAGAAGATCCAGCCCGCCAGGATGAGCAGAAACATCAGGATCGCGAGCCAATTGGCCATCGTCATCGGACCCTGGGCCCGGACCCCCTGGCGCAGTTTGGCGACGGCCCGCGAGAGGTCGCGGTATTCCGGCCGGAAGGTAAACAGCAGCACCACGGTCACCATCGGCAGCTGCAGCAGGAACATCGGATAGGCGTAGGCCATCCATTTCAGATAATCGACCAGAAAGACGAAGGTTTCCGGGTTCGTCGGATCGTAGAAGAACTCCTTCCAGTAGCCGATCATGATGGCGTTGCGGGCGCCGCCGGACGGCGTGCCGATCCCAGCCACCGAGGCGCCGTAGCAGATCGAAAAGAGTATTACGGCGGCCAGGTTGCGGACCTTCTTGCGGTCGTTGGAGGTCAGGGTGATCAGGGTGACCCCGACAGGCAGCATCATCGCCGCCACCGTATGCTCGCCAACGAAGGAGGCCAGCAGTCCCGAAATCGCGGAGATGCCAAAGCAAATGCGCGATGTTCGCGTGCCCGTAAGGCGCACGATCAGCCAAGCGATGCGCTGATCGAGTTTCTGGCGGATCACCGCGACGGCCAGCATCAGCGAACCCATGATGAACAACACCGAATCGGTCATCAGGCTGCGCGCCACCTGGGTCGATTCGAGTTCCAGCAATATGACTTGGCCACAGACGATCAGCAGCGCCACCGTGGGCAGCGGCACCGGCTCGGTGATGAACAATATCGTCGCCACCACCGACATCGTCAGCATGATCATGCCCTCGCGGGTCAGACCGTCGGGCAGGGGCAGGCTCAACATGATGGCGCCGACGACGAGCGCGCCGAAGAACCAGCGCTTCTCCCAGAAATAATAAAGATTTAGCTGGGCGCGGACGTAAAGCAGGCGGCGAAACCCAAGCCGGCGCTGGCGAACCGACCAGCCACGCTTCGGCTCATAGGCGCGCGGACCATCATTTATCAGATCGAGTTGGCTCACCTGTCCATGCTTTCCAAACGGAAGCCTTATTCGCGGGAAGAACGAGTCCCCGGCCCGCCGTCTTTCGAGCAACTGTATACCCGCTTTGCGAAAAATGACAATTTTCTTGCGGCCGGCGGATCGCGGCCGGCGCGCCAGCTGGTCGCGGCGCAGCGCCAGTGGACAGGATCTTTAACCCGCGTTCATGGCCCGGGCGCGGCGGTAGAGCTTGTCGATCAGCTTATCGAGTAATTTCAGCTCGTTGGTCCCCAGAACCGACAGCAGCTCGGCTTCGCGGCTGCGGGCGGCGGGTACGATATCGCGATAGATCACCTTGCCCCGACCGCTCAGCCGCAAGCTGGAGCGGCGCCGGTCTTCGACGGTACGATGCTGGTCCACAAGCCCTTTCTTCTTCAGGCGGGCGATAGCGCGGCTGACCTGGACCTTGTCCATATTGGTGCGCTCGCAGACCTCGTTGGCGGACAGCGGCTGGTCGTCGCCCAGGGCCGCCATGACTCGCCAGTCGTGGCGCATCAGACCGTGCTTTTCGGCATAGGCCGTTGCGATGGCGCGGCTGACCTCCTGCTGCATCACCGAAATGCGATAGGGAATGAAGCCGTCAAGCGCCAGCCGGCCGCCATTCGCGCTCGATTTTCCGGGTTTTCCCGCCAATCCGTCC
>CAXMQC010000481.1:0-5248 GCA_964195285.1 Akkermansiaceae bacterium | reverse complement strand
TGTAAATTGTTGAGAAAATTGCGAATTCCGATACGCACGCCACTGGGTATGACGGTGTTGTAACCGATCGCCGCCGGGCGCAGCAAGACCTTGTCGGTAACCTCGTTGAACTGGAAGATCGCCCGGTTCATTGGCTCCAACGGGTCGTTGGTCTCTTCGTAATAGGCCAGGTCTTCCGGATCCGTGGGCTTCGTTGCACAGCCGCCAAGCAGCAGGGCGGCCACCAGCGCCACCAAAATACCCGACTGACCGATCGAAACAATCCGCGTCACGGTTCCCCAATACCTGCCTCTGCCCGACTCAATAACAAAAATTATTCACTCAGGTTCGCCGCTTCGAGGGCGGCGCAAAAGCGAATAACCGGTTCAACGGTTTATGAAATCAGCCAGTATCCAGACTAACCTGGTCTTCGATGCAGGTCCCCTCTCTGGTGAAATTCCGGCAAACAGCTATCACAGCCCGTTAATGAAAACCATAACACATGCGGCATGACTACGTCGCTGCCGCGCGTGCCCTTCTCCGGTGTTTATGACTGCGAAATCCTTAATATCTCCTTCAAGGCCCTTTACAGAACATAAAGATATCTTTATATATTTATGCTGCTGTTCTGGAAACGGTTCGGGAGACGGAAGATGGACATATTGCTCAGCGGCCTTCGCGCCGCCGCCGAACCCAGCAGGTTGCGCCTGCTGGCGCTTTGCGCCCATGCGGAATTGACGGTTAGCGAGCTGGTCCAAATTCTGGGCCAGAGCCAGCCCCGTGTTTCACGCCATCTGAAGCTTCTGTGCGAGGCCGGGCTTCTCGATCGTTTCCGCGAGGGGACCTGGGCGTTCTATCGGCTTTCCGGAAAGGCGCGCTGCGCGGAACTGGCGCGGATGTTGATCGACCTGATCCCCGACGACGATGCAACGCTGGCGCTGGACCTGCAGCGGCTTGAGGCGGTGAAGAAGGCCAACTCCGACCGGGCCGGCGAATATTTCCGACGCAACGCCGAGGAATGGGACAAGATCCGGACCCTGCATATTGCCGAAGATGCGGTCGAGACGGCCCTGGCGGCGCTGTTTCCGGCAACCGGCATGAAGGATTTCCTCGACATTGGTACCGGCACGGGAAGAATCCTGGAACTGATCGGCCCACGGGTCGAGCGCGGTGTCGGCATCGACATGTCACGCGAAATGCTGTCGGTCGCCCGGGCCAATCTTCAGAAGGCGGATTTGCGCAACTGCCAGGTCCGCCAGGGCGACATGTATCAACTGCCGTTCAGCGACGACAGTTTCGACGGCGCCGTCATCCACCAGGTTCTGCATTTTGCCGAGGACCCGGCCGAGGCGATTGCCGAAGCCGGTCGGGCGTTGCGTCCGGGCGGCCGGCTGGCCGTGGTCGATTTCGCGCCGCACAGCCTGGAAATGCTGCGCGAAGAGCATGCCCATCGCCGCCTTGGCTTCGCCGACAGCGAGGTCAATCACTGGTTCGAACTCGCCGGCCTGTCCCCCGACAGGCCCGTGACGTTGGACGGTGACCCGCTGACAGTATGCTTGTGGTCGGCGACCCGCGCGGCCAACGACCCCGCGACCAGGAACGACGGCGACGAACAAGAGAGGGCCTGAAGAATGGCCAGATCGCCGACTGTAAGTTTTGAGATATTCCCGCCCAAAACGCCGCGGGGCACCGCCGTGCTGGATACGACTTTGGAGCAATTGGCGACGCTGCGCCCCGCCTACTGGTCGGTCACCTACGGTGCCGACGGCTCTGGCCAGGAACGCACATTACACCTGGTAGAGAAACTGATCGCGCGGGACTTGCCGCTGGCGGCGCACCTGACTTGCGTGGGTGCTGTCCGGCAGAAGGTCGACGCGCTGGCGCGGACTTGGCGCGATATGGGAATCCAGCGCATCGTGGCTCTGCGCGGCGACGTGCCAGGCGGTGGCAAGTGGCAGCCCAGCGCCGGCGGCTATACGCGTGCCTCGGATTTGGTGGCGGGTCTCCGCCGTATCGCCGATTTCGACATCGCGGTAGCGGCCTATCCCGAAGCCCATCCGGATTCGCCGTCGCCCCAGGCCGATCTCGATAATCTGAAGGCCAAGCAAGACGCGGGCGCCGGCACCGCGATCACCCAGTATTGTTTCGATACCCAGGAAATCCTGCGGTTCCGGGACCGCGCGGCGGCGGCCGGCATCACCATACCGATCGTACCGGGCATCATGCCGATCGTGAACTTCTCGAGCATCGTCAATTTCAGCGCCCGTTGCGGCGCCGGCATCCCCGACTGGCTGGCCGGTCGGTTCGAAGGGCTGGCCGACGATTGCGAAACGGCGGCCATGGTCGCCGCCTCGGTCGCGTCTGAGCAATGCCGCACCCTGATCGACGAAGGCTTCGACGGCTTCCATTTCTACACGCTGAACCAGGCGCCGCTGTCTCATGCGGTTTGCCGCTATCTCGGCGTCAATCCCTCGATCGCGGAGGCTGCCTGAACCATGAGCGAGTTTCTGAGTGCGTTGGGCGAACGGGTGCTGCTGTGCGACGGGGCGTTCGGCAGTCGCATCCAGGCCATGGATCTGGACCTGAAGCGGGACTATCGCGGCGCGGAAAACTGCACCGAAATCCTTAATGCCAGCAACCCGGATATCGTGCGGAAAATTCACGCCGGCTATCTTGAGGCCGGCTCCGACATCGTCCAGACCAACAGCTTTGGCGGCTCGCCGCTGACCCTGGCCGAATTCGATCTTGCCGGCGAGGCCTTCGAGCTGAACCGTTTGGCCGGCGAACTGGCCCGTGAGGCGGTAGACGAGATTTTCGCACAGGACGGAAGGCAACGCTTCGTGCTGGGTTCCATCGGACCGGGGACGCGCCTGCCCAGCCTCGGCCATATCGACTACCAGACCCTGGAGGATGCCTTTTTCACGCAATCCTCCGGCCTGGTCGCGGGTGGCGTCGACGCGATATTGATCGAGACCTGCCAGGATCCGCTGCAGATCAAGTCGGCGGTCAACGGCGCGCGACGTGCCTTCGGCGAACTCGAACGCAGGTTGCCGATCCTGGTTCAGGTAACGGTGGAAACCACCGGCACGCTGCTGGTTGGCGCCGATATCGCCGCCGCCGCGACCGTCGTGCATTCGCTCGGCGTGGACTCGATGGGCCTCAACTGTGCCACCGGCCCACATGAAATGGCGGAGAATGTTCGCTGGCTGAGCGAAAACTGGCCGCGGCTGATCACCGTGCAGCCCAATGCGGGCCTGCCGGAGTTGCATGACGGGCACACCCATTATCCGCTGACCCCGGCGGAACTGGGCGAATGGGGCGGGCGCTTCGTTGCCGATTACGGCGTCAACATGGTTGGCGGATGCTGCGGTTCGACAACCGACCATATTCGCGCCCTGGATACGATGCTCCGCCACAAGGCGGAAGACGGTTATCGCCCGGCGCCGGGGATCCGCAGCCCCGAATGGACGCCCTCGCTGGCCTCGCTCTACAGCCAGGTGCCGTTGCGCCAGGAAAACACGATCCTGTCGATCGGCGAGCGCTGCAACGCCAATGGCAGCAAGAAATTTCGTGACTTGCAGGCGGCCGAGGATTGGGACGGCTGCGTCGAGATCGGGCGCGAACAGATTCGCGAAACCAGCCATGCGCTGGACGTTTGCACCGCCTTCGTCGGCCGCGACGAGGTCGCCGACATGACCGAGATGGTATCACGCCTGCGCGGCGCGGCGGATGCGCCGCTGGTGATCGACTCCACTGAATTGCCGGTGCTCGACGCCGCGCTGCAACTGGTCGGCGGCAAACCCATTATCAACTCGATCAATTTCGAGAATGGCGAAGAGGCGGCCGAGGCAAGGTTGGAGCTGGCGCGCCGCCACGGCGCCGCGGTGATCGTGCTGACTATCGACGAAGATGGCATGGCAAAGACCGCCGACGACAAACTGCGCATTGCCGAACGGTTGTACGACATGGCGGTCAACCGGTACGGCTTGCCGCCGTCGGATCTGCTGTTCGACCCGCTGACCTTTACCGTCTGCACCGGCATGGAGGACGACCGCCGGCTTGCCATCGAAACGCTGGACGGCATCGCGCGCATCTCCAAACGCTTTCCCGAGAGTCAGGTCATCCTGGGCCTGTCCAACATCTCCTTTGGGCTGCGGGCCGCGGCGCGCCATGTGCTGAACTCTGTCTTCCTGGACGAGGCGGTGAAGCACGGCATGTCGGGCGCCATTATTCATGTCAGCAAAATCAAGCCGTTGCATGCGATCCCCGAGGACGAGGCCAAGGTGGCGCTGGACCTGATCTACGACCGGCGGGCCCCGGGCTACGACCCCTTGCAGGCGTTCCTCGCCCTGTTCGAGGGGCGCGAGGTCCGCGAGGAAAAACCCGATATCGCCAACCTGACCATCGAGGAAAAGCTGCACCGCCGCATCGTCGACGGCGACCGCAATGGCCTGGCCGGTGATCTGGACAACGCGATGGAGATCCACCCGCCGCTGGATATCGTCAACAATATCCTGCTGGGCGGCATGAAGGAGGTCGGCGATCTGTTCGGATCGGGCAAGATGCAGCTGCCCTTCGTGCTGCAGTCGGCCGAGACCATGAAGGCCGCCGTCGCTCATCTGGAACCCCATATGGAAAAGGCCGACGGCCAACGCAAAGGCACCGTGGTGCTGGCGACGGTCCGGGGCGACGTGCACGATATCGGCAAGAACCTGGTCGATATCATTCTCACAAACAACGGCTACAACGTCGTAAATCTGGGCATCAAGCAACCTATCGCCAACATTCTCGATGCGGTGCGCGAGCACAAGGCGGATGCCGTCGGCATGTCGGGCCTGTTGGTCAAATCGACCGTCGTGATGCGTGAGAACCTGGAAGAGATGACGCGCGAGAATATTGCAGTTCCGGTCATGCTGGGCGGCGCCGCGCTGACCCGCGCCTATGTCGAGGAGGACTGTGTCGCCGCTTATGACGCCGGCCGCGTGGTCTATGCCCGCGACGCCTTCGATGGGCTGCGGATCATGGACAAGGTTGTCAATGGCGGGTTCGACGATTACGTCGCGGCCGTTCAGACGAAACGAAACAATCGTCCTGGCAATCGGAAGAAGGCAATAGGCCGCCCCGCCAATGCCGCGCCGGTCTCTGCCGACCCCGCGGCGACCCGCGCGGCGCGCCAGGTGCTGAACCGCGAGGTGGAAATTGCCGAGCCGCCGTTCTGGGGTCCGCGGGTCATCGCCCGGGCGCCGGTCCAGGCCCTGCTGCCCTATCT
>CAXMQC010000480.1:0-5826 GCA_964195285.1 Akkermansiaceae bacterium | reverse complement strand
GTCGAGTCGCTGCTCCTGAAGAGACACACCTGCACGATCCAGTATCCGCGCGAGGTCGATGTCATTCACGCGTTGGTCAAAGGCATTTCAAATCGCCAGATCGGCCGCGAGTTGGGCGTGGAGGAAGTGACGATCAAATTGCATCTTCGCCGAATTTACAAGAAGATCGGCGTTTCCAACCGCACCCAGGCGGTAAAACTTGCGATGGCCAACGGGATCGGTTGAACGCCCTTCCGGATTGTCTCCGGTTGCGGGGACTCGACGCCCGGCCGGCACCGATCATTGGCAAACTTCATTAGCCGTCCGGTGGTTTTCCGTAGGTCTTGAATTTTTCGAGCACGCGCCGCATTTCGGCGGCGGGCAGGATCACCGGTTCGCCGATCTGCAGCGCCTGGCAATATTGCCGCGCCAACGCTTCAACCTCGACCGCGAGCGCCAGGACGCCATCGATATCGTGGTCGATGCATATCATCCCGTGGTTGGCCAGAAGGCAGGCCTTGCGCCCTTCCAGCGCACCCAAGGCGTAGTCCGACAGGTCCTGGCTGCCGAACGTCGCGTAGGGCGCGCATCGGATCGAATCGCCGCCGGCGACGGCGACCATATAGTGGAACGCGGGGATATCCCGGCCCAAGCAGGCCAGCGTCGTGCAATAGGGTGCATGGGCGTGCAACACCGCGCCCACATCCGCACGGGCCCGCAGGATATCGTAGTGAAAGCGCCATTCGCTGGACGGGGTCCGCTTGCCGGTCGGCCGGCCGTCGCCGTCGAGAAACACGATGTCCGACGGTTTCAGGGATACGTAAGACACGCCGCTGGGCGTAATCAGCAGGCCCCCGTCATGGCGGATGCTGACATTGCCGGCCATGCCCTGATTGACACCGAGGCGGTTCATGCCGAGACAAGCTTCAATGATTTGGCGGCGCCGGGCGTCTTCGGTACGGTCGGTCATCGTCGCGGTGAGGGCCGAGGACTCATTTATACCGGAAGGTAATACGGCCCTTGGTCAGGTCATAGGGGGTCATCTCGACGGTTACCCGGTCGCCGGCAAGCACGCGGATACGGAACTTGCGCATCTTGCCCGCGGTATGGGCCAGGACCTCATGCCCATTTTCGAGTTCAACCCGGAATGTGGCGTTGGGGAGGATCTCCTTCACGACGCCGTCCATCTCTATCAGATCTTCCTTGGCCACGAGCTCCCTTCTCTAAAATGGCCGCAACGGGCCCTCGCACGATTCCTCGCCGCGCGGGTCGCACAGTTTGTTACCACTTAACGCTTTGCACGGAAAGAGGTTATACCAAGGGTCGCTGACAATGACCCTCGGTATTATTCCGCCGCCGCCACCTGTCCGCGTAACTCACCGGTGGCTTGCCGGATGATCAGCACCGAACTGCTCAGTGCCAATCCCGCCATGACCAGCGCGACGATCAGGTCCGGCCAGGCGGACGAAAGCGAGAAGACGCCACCGGCGGCCAGGATGACGGCGACATTGCCGATGGCATCGTTGCGGCTGCACAGCCAGACCGATCGCATGTTGGCGTTGCCGGACCGGAATGCATAGAGAAGCCCCGCGCTGGCGACATTGGCGACCAATGCCAGGATGCCGATGGAGCCCATCACGAACGCCCCGGGCAGGGCGCCGGAATACAGGTTCCACATGGCCTGGCCGATGACCCATAGTCCGAACAGGCCCATCGTCGCACCCTTCACCAGCGCCGCGCTGGAACGCCATCGCATGGACATGCTCAACACCATCAGGGTCAGGACGTAATTGGCCGAATCGCCGAGGAAATCCAGCGCGTCGGCCTGCAGCGATACCGAATGGGCGAACAGCCCCGATATCATCTCGACGGCGAACATCGACGCATTGATGGCAAGCACGATCCACAGCGCGCGACGGATTCGCGGGTCGGGCGCGTCGTCCATGCCGGAGGCTGGATCTTGGCAACAACCGGCCATCAGTCCAAAACCTCCCGGTCGGGTTGGGAATAGCAATATCTAAACATATGAACAATTATTCATATGTTTGATGGCGATGTCAAGTCATACCGCCTGCTTTCCGGTTGGGGCTAGCAATTCGGCGGGGTTTGGGGAATATTGCGCGGCCAAACACAAACCGCACTGCAAGGAGACTGACTTGGAAGCCGAACTGACTGTCTATCTGTCGGGAGAAATACATACCGACTGGCGCGAGCGGATCGAAAACGGGGCCGCCGGCGCGAACCTGCCGGTCGAATTTCTGGGCCCGGTTACCGACCACGCGACGAGTGACGATTGCGGCGTGGCGATCCTGGGCGACGAAGACGACCCCTTCTGGAAGGATCACAAAGGCGCCAAGTTGAACGCCATCCGCACCCGCACCATGATCGAGCGCGCCGATGTCGTGGTGGTCCGTTTCGGCGACAAATACCGGCAGTGGAACGCGGCCTTCGACGCAGGCTATGCGGCGGCGCTGGGAACCCCGGTGGTAACCCTGCATGATTCCGGCCTGACCCATGCCTTGAAGGAAGTAAACGGCGCCGCGCTGGCCACCGCGGAAACCCCGGAACAGGTTGTCCGCATCCTGAAATATGTGATCGAGGGCGCGCTATAGGGCGCCCCGGCACAAGGAGTATCCGCATGAACATCGGAAAGCTCTTATACCAAGGGTGGCTGACAATGACTCGTTTGACCGGGTTCCCTTGGCCGCTCGTCAGGCGCAGTTTGCGCCGTGGTGCCGCGCACCACAAGCGGGCTGCAACGCCGCGAGCGGTCACGGGAACCTGGCCTTCGGTGGCGCTCGGCGGCCCGCCGGGTGCGTTGCGGCCCTTGCCCGATGCGGGTGCGCGCCGCGGACCGCGCCTGCCCAGCGGGCCGCCGCGCAGCCCTCAAACGAGTCATTTTCAGCGACCCTTGGTATTACTGGCCTTGCCGCTGGCAGTCGCCCTGGTCGCCCTGCCGGCCCGGACCGCCGATGCACAGGGACATGAGGCGGGAGGCCCGACCGAGCCGGGCCAGGGCGCCTTCGCCACGATCCAGGAGATCGTCGCCATTCTCGAAGCCGATCCGGCTACCGACTGGTCGAAAGTCGATCTGCCGGCGCTGCGCCTGCATTTGGCCGATATGAACGCGCTGGTGCTGTCGGCGAAAGTGACCGAACGGGAGATTACCGGCGGGTTCGAGGCGACGGTATCGGGCGCCGGGCGTGGCGGCGCGGCGGCCCGGCGCATGGTCCCGGCCCACGCCAAGGAACTGGCCCGCATTGAGGGCTGGACGGTAACGGTCAAGGCGCCGGCCGGCGGCAACATCGTCCTGCGGGTCACCACTTTCGACCCGCGCGACCAGCCGCATATCAGGGGGCTTGGTTTCTTCGGCATGATGGTGACCGGCGCGCATCACCAACCGCATCACCTGGCGATCGCGCGCGGCGAAAAGATGTAGCGTTGAGTAACCCGGTCAGAGTTAATTGGAATCGGAGCCGGCCCGCTCGCTGGAGGATGGCCGAGTGGCTTCATCCTTCGACAAGCTCAGGATGAGGATTTATCTTTATTTATCAACACTTACCTCATCCTGAGCCTCCTCATCCTGAGCCTGTCGAAGGACGAAGGATGTGTTGGCGGGTAGTCATGCTGTCATAAGAGCCCTCATCCCTTGGCCAGACCGTTGCCGATGGCGCGATTGACGGCGCTGGTGATCGCGCGCAGCGACGCCATCACGATATTGGTGTCGGTGCCGGCGCCGAACAGGGTCTCGCTACCGTTCACCTCGACCTCGACATAGGCCGCCGCCGTCGCATCGGCGCCGTGGCCGATCGCATGTTCGTTATAATCGACGAGGCGAATGCCATTGCCGCCGACCTGCCCCAGCGCGTCCAGGAAGGCATCGACCGGACCGTTGCCGGTACCGGAAATTTCCTGTTCGACTCCATTGACCCGCACCGTCGCCGTGATGTTGCGCTGGCCGCGCACGCGACGATCCGGCAGGGTCCGGTAGTCGACGATCTCGTAGGGCCCCGACTGCTTCAGATACTCGGCGTCGAAGACGTCCCAGATATCGGCCGGCGAGAGCTCCTTGCCGGTCCGCTCGGCCATCGCCTGCACGACCGGGCTGAACTCGATCTGCAGCCGGCGCGGCAGCACCAGGCCGTAATCCTGCTCCAGCAGATAGGCGATGCCGCCCTTGCCGGATTGGCTATTGACCCGGATCACCGCCTCGTAACTGCGGCCGACATCGGCCGGGTCAATCGGCAGGTAAGGCACCTCCCACTGGCCGCTGTTTGACTTGCGCTGCGCCGCAAGACCCTTCTTTATAGCGTCCTGGTGCGAGCCGGAAAACGCAGTGAACACCAGCTCGCCGGCATAGGGGTGGCGCGGATGCACCGGCAGTTGGGTGCAGAACTCCGACACCCTGGCCAGCTCTTCGACGTTCGAAATGTCGAGGCCCGAATCGATGCCCTGGGTGAACAGGTTCATCGCCAGGGTCACGACATCGACATTGCCGGTGCGTTCGCCATTGCCAAACAGCGTGCCCTCGATACGATCCGCGCCGGCCATTACCGCCAGTTCGGTGGCCGCAACGGCGGTGCCGCGGTCGTTATGCGGGTGGATGCTGACGATCACCGGCTCGCGGTTGCCGAGATTGCGGCAAAACCACTCGATCTGGTCGGCATAGACGTTCGGCGTCGCCATTTCGACGGTGCTCGGCAGGTTCAGGATCATCTTGTTTTGTGGCGTCGGCCGATAGACCGCCATCACCGCCTCGCAGATTTCGACGGCATAATCGAGCTCGGTCCCGGTAAAGCTTTCCGGCGAATACTGAAACACCCACTCGGTACCGGGCCGCGCGGCCGCCAGTTCCGCAATCTGTTTGGCGCCCTCGACCGCGATATTGGTGATGCCGGCGCGGTCGAGGCCGAACACCACGCGGCGCTGCAACTCCGATGTCGAATTGTAGAGATGCACGATGACCCGGCGCGCGCCCTCCATCGCCTCGAAGGTCCGATCGATCAGCTCCTTGCGCGATTGGGTGAGGACCTGGACGGTGACATCGTCGGGAATCCGGTCCTCTTCGATGAGTTCGCGGATAAACGCATAATCGGTCTCCGAGGCGGCCGGGAAGCCGATCTCGATTTCCTTGAAGCCCATGGCGACAAGCGTGTCGAACATGCGGCGCTTGCGCTCGCTGTCCATCGGTTCGATCAGCGCCTGGTTGCCGTCACGCAGATCGACGCTGCACCACACCGGGTGATGGTCGATTACCCGTGACGGCCACTGCCGGTCGGGCAGGTCGACGGGTGCGAAAGGTTTGTATTTCTCGGCGGGAATAACGTTCATGACTGGACTCTCCTCATAGTGACAGTGTTGCGACAGGGGACGGCAGAAAGACAGCCGCCGGGCGGCCGATCAGACCCGGCGACCGCCGCTAAGTCGCAGCAACAGGAGAGTATTGGACAGGCTCGTGGCGCCGCCTGCGGGCGGCAGAAAGGACGTAATTTTACTGGCTGGTCTGAACATCGTGATAATCCTGCAGAAAAACGGTTGAGCCGAAACAGGCGTGCCCCGGCGCTCCAATCAGGAGGCCGGGCCCCTAAGAAGGAGGCTCAGAAACCGAATGCAGGTCAACATGCTCATGGGCGCAAAGGTAGTGGCCCCCGGCGCCCGGGTCAAGGTAAACGCCGGTTACGCCTTCGATGGCAAACAGGCGTTGTGCCAGTGGCGATCGCGCCGAGGACTTCACGTCGCGGAAATCCACCGTTCCCGAAGACAGCACGGCACGGCCGGGCAGGAACGTCATACGTGCCGTGTTCGCGGTCGTTTCGGTCTGTATGAACATGCTTCAAGTCTCCTGCT
>CAXMQC010000479.1:0-7952 GCA_964195285.1 Akkermansiaceae bacterium | reverse complement strand
CCTTATCACCCGCCGCCCAGCGCGGCCAGCCACTCGTCGACGCGGATCAGGCCGAGGAACACCAGCAGCGGGATCGGCAGCGTGGCCAGCGCCACGGTCAGGATGAAGGGCGCCCAGCGGCAGAGGCGGGCGAATCCGCAGATCAGCGCGATGCCGCCGCCGCCGCCGAGCACGGAATTGAATGGCATGTTGATCAGCGCGGCGAACAACAGGTAACGGTGGCGCAACAGGATGGTCCCGATGCGGTGACCTTTTTTTTCCGACAGGTGCAGCCGTTCCAGCAAATCGTCCATCATCGGCTTTTCGGGATCCCGGTTGGCCGGCAACAGGCCGTAGCGGTCCAGCCAGTGGTGGACCCGGTTGGCCGGCATATAGCGGCCCGCCGCATGGGCCAGCGATAGCCCGGCAATTGTCGCCAGCCAGGCGGCAATGGCGCCCTCGCGCCCGAATACGGTCATCATCATCAGGCCCATCTCGACGCTGGGCACGAAAGGCAGACCCAACAGTACCGCCAGCATGAAGGCGCTGGCCAGCAGGGCGCCCATGCCCATTCCACTGTGCAGGGCCGCCAGCGTTTCGCGAATCGCCGCGCTATCGAGATGGGTCAGATAATGGCCGAAAACGATCAGGCTGACCCAGATCACGGTCGCCAGAAACGCACGAAGGCTGATCAGATGGGTCGGTTGCCGTAGCGCCAGCAGGATGAGCGTGGCCGCCGAGATCACCAGCGCCTGGGCGCCCAGAATGGCCAGGCCAGGCCCGGGGACCGGCCCCACCACCGGCGCCAAACGGTGGATGAGTTCGTGGGCCACCACCGCAAAGGCGATCCAGATGGCCGCCGACAGGGCAATCCGTCCGAATGCGACCCGTCCGGGCTTTCTGGATGCTTCCACCGGCTAACCCTTCGATGCAACTTCCCGTTACAGGGAAATCTAACAAGTTGTCTGGACGCTGCGGCGCCTATTTCGCGGCCTTATCCCGCTTTCCTTCCCAGCGTGCCGCTGCTTCGTCGTCGCTTTCCCTGGCCTCTACCCATTGCTCGCCCTGGCCGGTTTCCTCCAGCTTCCAGAACGGCGCCCGGGTCTTCAGCCAGTCGATCAGGAATTCGCAGGCCTCGATCGCGGCCTTGCGGTGGGCGCTGGCGGTGACGACCAGCACGATGCGGTCGCCCGGCTCAAGCCGCCCATAACGGTGGATGATCAGGACTTCGTCCAGGGGCCATCGTTGCCGGGCCTGCGCCTCGATATCGGCCAGCATCTTCTCGGTCATGCCGGGATAATGCTCCAGGGTCATGGCCGCGACGGTCTCGCCGCCGGCGATATCGCGCACCAGGCCCATAAAAGTCGCCACGCCGCCGATATCGGTGCGGCCCGCCGTCAGCGTCTCGATCTCGGCACCGACGTCGAAATCGTCGCTCTGGACCTTCACGGTCATCGAATTTACCCGCCCGTAACCGGCGGGAAGAAGGCGATCTCGTCATTGGCCGCGATTGCGGTTTCCAGCCCCGCGAATTCCTGGTTCACCGCGATGCGGATCACCGAAGTATCGCGCAGCGCCTCGGCATGACCCGGGCCGCGGGTCCGCAGCCATTCCACGAGGCCGGCGACATCGCGCACCTCGGGCGGCGCCTCGACGGTCTCCTCGCCCAGGCCGGTACGCTGGCGCAGAAAGGCGAAATACAGGATCCTCATGTCAAAACCTCGTTGAACGGCAGAAAATAAACACTGCTACCTGACTCCAGATAGGTCAAGTCGGTACCCAAATCCACCAGCCCGTCGGCTTCGACCAGGGAAGACAGGATTCCGGCGCCGCTGGCCCCGTGTTTCAGCACCACCGGCTCGCCATTCTCGCCGGCCGCCAGTTTGGCCCGCACGAATTCCCGGCGACCGGACTTTTTTTTGTGGTTGAACCCGGCCTGCACGGCGAAACGCTGGGCGGACACATCCTCCAGCCCGGCCAGCCGCAACAATATCGGGCGGGCAATCAGCATAAAGGTCACCAGCACGGCGCCGGGATTTCCCGGCAGGCCGACGATCGGCGTGCGGCCAACCTGGCCGATGGCGACGGGGCGGCCCGGCTTGATCGCCAGCCGCCAGAAATGCAAGCTGCCTACGGCCTCGACCGCGGTCCGCAAATGATCTTCCTCGCCAACCGACACGCCGCCGGATGTCAGCAGCAAATCGTGGCTCTCCGCCGCGTCGGCCAACGCCTTGGTGATGACCGCCTCGTCGTCCGGCAGGATGCCGAGATCGCTGACCTTGCAACCCAGCCGCGCGACCGCGCTTATCAGCGTGTAGCGATTGGCGTCGTAAATCGCGCCGTCGGGTAGCGGCCGGCCGGGGTCGCGCACCTCGTCGCCCGAAGAAAACACCGCCACGCGGATCGGCTCATAGACCGCCAGTTGGGCCCGCCCGACAGCGGCGGCCAGACCTATATCCTGCGGTTTCAGCCGCCGCCCTCGCCGCAGCACGACATCGTTCTTGCGGACATCCTCGCCGGCGCTGCGGTGATTCGCACCCGGTTTTATGCCGGGCATGACGATGACATGGTCGCCGTCTTCGCGGCAATCCTCCTGCATCATCACCGTATCCAGCCCCTCGGGCATCGGCGCGCCGGTGAAAATGCGGATTGCCTCGCCGCGCACCGCCGCACGGCCCAGCGGGTGACCCGCCGCCACCCGGCCGGTAACCGGCAGGCGCGTTTCAGTGTCCGCGTTCAGGTCAGCGAAGAACACCGCATAGCCGTCGACCGCCGAATTATCATACGGCGGTACGCTGACCGCGGCCGTCACATCTTCAGCCAGCAATCGCCCGCCGGTCTCGACCAGCGGTACATGGGCGACTTCGGCGACCGGACCAACCCGCTCCACCAGCATCGCCAGCGCCTCATCCAGCGGCATCAGTGCGCCGCCATGGGCAAAACAATCGTCGCTAAGCTGCGCCATCCGTCTGATTCACACCACTAATTCACAATGGTCGATAATGAAATCTGCGATTGCCGGGACATTGTTCAAGTCCAGCTGCGGAATATCCAGCCCGCCCAGCGCCTCGTCGCTCGCCACCGCGACAATTCTCGGGTCTTGCTTGCAGATCAGCGGCTTGCCCGTGACGGCACGAAAAACTTCCAGCTTGGGATGATCGTGGTTCTTGAAACCCTCGATCATCAACAGGTCGACCGGCGTCATGTGGCGCATCAATTCCGCCACGCTCGGTTCGGCCTTCTCGCGAATTTCATGCATCAGCGCCCAGCGCTTGCCGCCGGTAACCATCACTTCGGTGGCGCCGGCTTCGCGATGTTCGTAGGAATCCTTGCCTGGCCGGTCGATTTCGAAATCGTGATGGGCATGCTTGACCGTCGAGATCGTCAGGCCGCGTCCGACCAGTTCGGGCAGCAGGTGCACCATCAGGGTCGTCTTGCCACTGCCGCTCCAGCCAGCAAGCCCAAAAATTTTCATGGCGGTCTTGTTCATTGCCGGGGCCGCTCAGCCATCGGGCGCGTCGGTGTCCTCGGCCATGTGTTTCAGGCCGGCCTGGAGGTAATCATACCCGGTTATCAGAGTCAGCAGCGCGGCAATCCACAACAAAGTCTCGCCGAGGGCCGTGGTGGTGAGTTCCGGATGCCAGAAGACCGGTCCCGCCGTGCCGACGATCAGGAAACCCAGCGCGACCATCTGCACGCCCGTTTTCCACTTGGCGAGGCTGCTGACCGGGACCCCGACCTTGATGCCGGCGAGAAATTCGCGCAGGCCCGAGACCAGGATTTCGCGGCACAGGATGACCAGCGCCGGCAGAATGACCAGGCCGGAAATATCGCCCGACCAGACCAACATGATCAGCAGCGCGGAAACCAGGAGCTTGTCGGCAACCGGATCGAGAAACCGCCCGAGATTGGATATCCTGCCCATCGAGCGCGCCAGCATCCCATCGAAATAATCGGTCACGCCGGCCAATGTGAACAGAGCCATAGTCGCCCAGCGCACGGTGTCGCCCTCGATCCAGAACAGCGCCACGATCAACGGAATCGCGAGAATTCGCGATATCGTCAGAATGTTGGGCAGGCTGTATAGCATCGGTTCTCGGATTTCGGCTGTAGTGGCGACAGGTTTGCGGATCGCGGCATTCTAGAGCCTTTCCCGGCCATATGGAACCGCCCTAACCATCGTCGTGGAAATGACCATAGATTTTCCGGGCCACGGCATGGCTAATGCCGCTAACCGCCTCCAAATCGCTGAGGCCGGCCTGACCGACGGCCCGGGCCGACCCGAAATGCCGCAGCAGGGCGCGCTTGCGCGCCGCCCCGATGCCAGGGATTTCATCGAGCGGCGACGTGGTGATACCCTTGGCCCTGCGCGTGCGGTGCGCGCCGATCGCAAAGCGGTGCGATTCGTCGCGCAGCCGTTGCAGGAAATAGAGCACGGGATCGCGCGGCTCCAGCATGAACGAGGCGCGGCCCGGCCGGAAAAACCGCTCGCGCCCCGCATCGCGGTCCGGCCCCTTGGCGATGGCCAGCAGTTCGACATCTTCGATGCCCAGCTCAGCGAGGGCTTCGCGCGCCGCGGTAAGCTGCCCCTGTCCGCCGTCAATAACCACAAGGTCCGGCCAGCTGCCATCCTCGCGGTCGGGATCCTCCTTCAGGGCGCGGGCGAAGCGCCGGCCCATCACTTCGCGCATCATCGCATAATCGTCACCAGCCGAGGCCTCGCCCGCCGCGCCGCCGGCGGTTCGGATATTGAATTTCCTGTAGGCGCCCTTGTTCAATCCCTCCGGCCCGGCGACGATCATCGCCCCAACCGCGTTCGACCCCTGGATATGGCTGTTGTCGTACACCTCGATACGCTCCGGCGGGGATTCCAGCTCCAGCATTGCCGCCAGCCCGTCCAGCAGCCGGCGTTGCGACGCGCTTTCCGACATGCGCCGCGCCAGCGCCTGACGGGCATTGGTCAGTGCATGTTCCACCGGTTTGCGGAACCGGCCGCGCTGGGGCGTGTGGATTTTCACCTTGTGATTCGCCTTGATCGTCAAGGCCTCGGCCAGCAATTCCGCCTCGGCGGGCCCGGTGCTGGTAAACACTTGCCGGGGCGCCGGCCGCCCGTCATAGAACTGGCCGATGAAAGCAGACATGATGTCCGCAGCCTCGGCCTTGCGGTCATGGCTCGGGTAATAGGCCCGGTTGCCGTGGTTGCGGCCGTCCCTGAAGAAAAAAATCTGAATGCAGGACTGGCCGCCCTCCTGGGCCAGCGCGATCACGTCGGCGTTGCCAATACCCATCGGGTTTATGCCCTGGTGCGATTGGACCATGGTCAGCGCCTTGATCCGATCGCGTATGGCTCCTGCACGCTCAAACTCCAGGCCATCGCTGGCGTCCTGCATCTGACGGGCCAGTTCCTGCTGTACTGCGTGCGACCGTCCGATCAGGAATTCATGGGCCTGGCGGACCAGCGCGCCATATTCCGCTTCGCCGACCCGCCCGACGCAGGGCGCGCTGCAGCGCTTGATCTGATATTGCAGGCAAGGCCGCGTGCGGCTGGCGAATATGGAATCCGAGCAGTTGCGCAGCAGGAAGGCGCGCTGCAGGGCGGTGATCGTGCGGTTCACCGCGCCGGCCGATGCGAAGGGGCCGTAATATTTACCGGGTCTCTTGTGCGCACCGCGATGTTTTATCAATTGCGGGAAATCGTGGCCGGCCGCGATCAGGATGTCGGCGAAAGATTTATCGTCGCGCAGCAGGATATTGTAATGCGGCTTCAGCGTCTTGATCAGGTTCGATTCAAGCAGCAGCGCCTCGACCTCGGTATGCGTGGTGACGATCTCCATTTCGCGGGTCTCGGCGACCATGCGTTGCAACCTTACCGGCAGCCGGCCAGCATTCGCATAGGTAGCCACGCGTTTTTTCAGATTGCGGGCCTTGCCCACATACAGCACCTTGCCGCCCATCCCCAGCATTCGGTAAACGCCCGGACTGCCCGGCATGGTCTTCAATTTCTTACGAATCAGGGCGATGCCCAGCGCCAGGCTGACCGCCGCCGACTCCGCCGCTGTCTTGTCGATTTGTTGGCCTGTAACGTCGCTATCCATTGCACCTAATCTCGGGGCCGGTGGCTGTCCCGTCAATAACGGAAATGCCGCCCGAATATGTTAACTTTCCATTAACAGGTTGGAAACTCAGGCCTTTACCCATCAATCCACGACTCCTGTGGATAAGCCTGTCGACAACTTCGCGACTCGGGGCGCGGTTTGCAGGAAAATCACAGATTCGCGAGCATTGCATAAAAAATAGGCAATAATTCTAACTAATTGAAGTTAAACAATTAACTATTGCGTGTACAGGTGCAGTTGCACTTTGCGGGCAGAACCGACTCGGGTGAAAATGGGGAAAACGGGCAATTAACGCGGCTGTGTAAAAATATTCTCGATTCGTTCACATCGGACCTCAACATTCGTCGCCGATAATCATTACAAAACAGAGCCGTCGACCGGATGAAGGCTATTCAAATGGAACGAAACCTCGCGACGGTTGGGCCCAACCAAGATGCTCGCCGCCATCCAGTGCGATCATCTGGCCGGTCATGGAAGGGGCCGCCAGGATAAAGCGAACTGCCGCGGCGATTTCCTCCGGCGTGGCGCCATGTTGCAACGGGGTAGCGTCCCACTGCATTTGGAAATGTGTGTCGTTCTGTCGTTTGCTTTTGACGGTTGGCCCGGGGCCGATCGCATTGACCCGGATGCGTGGCGCCAACGCCAGCGCCAATGTCTGGGTTAGTGTCCACAGGCCAGCCTTCGACAACGTATAGGTCACAAAATAAGGAGAGAGATTCCAGACGCGCTGATCCAGCAAATTGACGATGACGCCTACCGTTTCTTCGGGCAGGGCGCGCGCCAGGTTCTGCGACAAAATGAACGGGGCGCGCAGATTGGTCTCCATATGGATGTCCCAGTTTTCGCGCGTCGCCTTGTTCCAGTCGTCGAACTCGAAGCGCGATGCGTTGTTCACCAGACAGCCGATCGGTCCCAACGCCTCCGCCGCGCGATCCAGCAGACCGGTGGTCTCGTCCTCGCGCCCGAGATCGGCCGCCAAGGTTACCGCGCGCCGGCCCAAGCCGCGAATGAGAACCGCCAGTTCCTCCGCCGCGTCGCCCGATCGGTTAAAGTGGATCGCCAGATCGAAACCCTGTTCCGCCAGGTCCAGCGCAATCGCGCGGCCGATCCGGTGGGCCGCGCCGGTGACCAGGGCGGCGTGCGGGATAGTCTTTGCCGGGCGTGTGTCGCCGCTCAAGATACCGGTTCCCCATCGCGCAAACTCGCATAGTGAAGCACCATGTCGCGCATGGTCACCATGCCCTGAATCTGTCGGTCGGGACCCAGCACCAATGCGCGGCTCAATCCGAAACGGACCAGCAGCCGGATCGCGTAACGAAGATCCATCCCCGGATCGACATAGACAACGGGCTTGCTCATCACCTCATAGACCTGCACCCGGTCGAAGGACAGGTTCCCGGCCACCACATCGCGGGCGATGTCGGTAACCACGAGCATGCCGTATTCGTCCTTCTCGTCGCGCCGTTCCACGACCAGCGAGCTGATTTTTTCGTGCGTCATTTTCTCCATCGCCTCGCGCACCGTCGCCATGCTGTCGATGGTGTGCAGATCGCGGGTCATGATCTCGGCGACCTTGATGTAGGGTTCCTGTTTCATATCTGCTCTTCGATTTCCTGGGTCAGGGTTTCCATCTGCGACGACAGGCCGACGGCATCCTCGATGCCGACCTGGAACGCTATCCCGGTGCCCGGCTGCTCGTCAAATTTGCCCGTTTCGGCGATCGTCTCGAGAATAACGCGGCTCAAAGGTTCGGCCACCAGAAAAAGCAGCAAGTCCCTATGTACCGCCAGATCGAGCCCCAGAAAAGTCTTCTCGGGTTTCAGACCCTCGCCGCGGGCACTGGAAATAACCGTACAG
>CAXMQC010000478.1:0-5151 GCA_964195285.1 Akkermansiaceae bacterium | reverse complement strand
CGTCGGAAGGCTTGGTCGGGATGATCACCGATGGCAAACAAGGCTTTGTAGTCGAAGTGAATTCCGAAACCGACTTCGTGGCCCGTAACGAGATTTTTCAGGTATTTGTGCGCAATGTCACGAAGGTGGCGATGACGGTCGGCGGCGATCTGGACAAGCTGAAGGGGGCCGACTATCCGGGCACCGGCCGCACCGTCGAAGAAGAACTCACCCATAATATTGCTACGATCGGCGAGAATATGAACTTGCGCCGTTCGGCTGGCCTATCGGTCGGCTCTGGCGTGGTTGCCGGTTATATCCACAACAAAATGGCCGATGATTTGGGAAAGATCGGGGTGCTCGTGGCTCTGGAATCGGACGGTGATTCGGGTAAGCTGGAAGCCCTTGGCCGGCAGATTGCCATGCATGTCGCCGCCGCGCGTCCGCAATGGCTGTCGGTCGACGAGGTCGACGCCTCGGCGTTGGACCGCGAGCGCGCCGTGCTGAGTGAGCAGGCCCGCGCCTCGGGCAAACCGGAAGAAATCATCGCGAAGATGGTTGAGGGCCGGCTGCGCAAGTTTTATGAAGAAGTGGTGCTGCTGGAGCAGGTCTTCGTGATGGACACCGACAAAAAAGTCGCGAAGGTTATGGAAGACGCTGCAAAGGAAGTCGGCGCGCCGGTCAAGCTGGGCGGTTTTGTCCGTTTTGAGCTTGGCGAGGGTGTCGAAAAAGCGACCGAGGAAGACTAGGTCGCACAGCGCTTGCCAAAACAGGCGCGATCCGGATTTTCAGGATTGCGCCATAATGGCCGGAAGGCCCGGAAAGAGGGGACATGCCCGACGACGCCCAACCGTCATACCGCCGTATCCTGCTGAAACTTTCCGGCGAAGCCTTGATGGGCAAGCAGGACTATGGGCTTGAAGCGGAAACGGTCCAACGGGTCGCCGCCGAGGTGAAGGCAGTCCACGATCTGGGTATCGAGGTTTGCGTTGTGGTGGGCGGCGGCAATATATTTCGCGGCGTATCGAGTGCGGCCAGCGGCATGGATCAAGTCAGCGCCGACTATATGGGCATGCTGGCCACGGTAATAAATGCGTTGGCTATGCAAAGCGCGCTGGAAGAAACCGGCGTTAGAACGCGGGTACTGTCCGCGATCCCCATGCAATCCGTCTGCGAGCCCTATATCCGGCGGCGCGCCATGCGCCACCTGCGAAAAGGCAGGGTCGTGATCTTCGGGGCGGGCACCGGCAATCCTTCCTTTACAACAGATACCGCCGCGGCGCTGCGTGCCTTCGAGATGAACTGCGACGTCATCATCAAGGCGACCAAAGTTGACGGTGTTTACAGCGCCGATCCGATGAAAAACCCGGATGCCGAACGGTACCAGCGGCTGACCTACCGCGAGGTGCTGCAAAAAGATTTGAGGGTAATGGACGCGACCGCAATTGCGCATGCCCGCGAAAACAACATACCGATTCTTGTCTTTTCAGTGCATGATGCAGGGGCCCTTGTCGATGTCGTACAATCACGAGGCAATTTCACCTTGATCGAAGCAGGGGGGTGACAAATGGCTGAAGCAGTATTGGATATGGCCGATATAAGGCGCCGGATGGACGGCGCTCTCAAGGCGCTCGGCACCGAATTTTCGGGCTTGCGTACCGGACGCGCCTCAACTGGATTGCTTGAACCGATTACCGTGGACGCCTACGGTTCGACCATGCCGATAACCCAGCTCGGTACCATCGGGGTGCCGGAGCCGCGGATGCTGACCGTACAGGTATGGGATGCGAGCGTGGTAACCGCGGTCGAAAAGGCTATTCGCAATGCTGACCTCGGCCTCAATCCGCAGACCGAGGGCCAGGTGATTCGGGTACCATTGCCTGACCTCAACGAGGAGCGGCGCCAGGAACTGTCCAAGGTTGCGGGCAAATATGCGGAACAGGCTCGAGTCGCGGTGCGCAATGTTCGGCGCGACGGCATGGAGACGCTTAAGCATATGGAGAAGGACCACGAGATTTCCGAGGACGAGCACCGCGCCATGTCGCAGGAACTTCAAAAACTGACCGACGATCATGTAAAACAGATCGACGATACGTTCCATGAGAAGGAACAGGAGATCATGCAGGTCTGACCGTATGGATGCTCTTCCCGCGACATACGGCGATCCGCCGCCTCCCGGACATATCGCCATCATTATGGATGGCAATGGGCGATGGGCCGAGGCCAAGGGCCTGCCGCGCATTGCCGGTCACAAGCGCGGCGCCGAGGCGGTGCGCGAGACGGTCGAGGCCGCGGCAAAGGCCGGTGTTTCCTATTTGACATTGTTCGGGTTTTCCTCGGAAAACTGGAAGCGGCCGCAGCGCGAAGTCGGTGACCTGATGGGGCTTTTGCGGCTTTATCTCAATTCGGAAATCAGTGAGCTGTGTAAAAATGGCATTCGGCTGATGGTTATTGGTGATCGGTCGCGATTCGACCCGGATATCGTTACCATGATCGAACGGGCCGAGGGCGAGACCGCGGATGGCGCGCGGCTAAACTTGATTCTGGCGCTCAGTTATGGTGGACGGCAAGAGATCGTTTCAGCCGCGCGGTCGCTGGCCGAGCGGGCGGCGGCGGGCGAGATCGAACCGAACGACATCAACGAGGAGGTTCTCGCGACCCATCTGAACACAGCCGCCATCCCGGACCCGGATCTCTTGATCCGCACCAGCGGCGAACAGCGCATAAGCAACTTCTTGCTGTGGCAACTAGCCTATACCGAACTGGTATTTACAGACGTCTTGTGGCCTGATTTCGGGGCCGAAGACCTGACCGCTGCGATTGACGAATTCAACAGCCGTGAAAGACGCTATGGCGCAACTGTCGGCTCCGTCTAACCCGTCGTCTCTCATGCTACGCATTGTTTCGGCGGCAGTAATGCTGCCGGTCGTGTTCGGCGCGGTTTGGCTGGGTGGCTGGTTTTTCGGTGTTCTGCTCGCCATAACAGCGGGGGTAATGTATTGGGAATGGCAGGCAATGTGTGGCGAGAAGGACAGTCCAGCCATTGGCTATGCCGTGCTCTGTGGGGCCGGACCGATTGCCTTTCTGGCGTTCGGCGGCACACTGGTTCTGATCGGCCTGGCAATTGCGGTTTTGGGTATATTTGTGGTGCGGAAGAAAGCGTGGCGAGCGTTCCTGGCCGCCGGATTCGGCTATATTTGTTTCGCCTGCATCACCGTTGTATGGCTTCGTGGCCTTGACTTGGTTGGCATGGAGACTGTCATCTGGCTCGGTGTCGTCGTCGTGATGACGGATACCTGCGCCTACTTCACCGGACGGACCCTGGGCGGACCTAAACTGGCCCCGAAAATCAGCCCGAAAAAAACCTGGTCGGGCCTGACCGGTGGCGTTGTTGGCGCGATGGTTGCCGGCGGTATTCTGGCCGCCGTCATTGAGGCCAGCATTGTTAACGTTGCCGTGGTCAGCGGTGGGCTGGCGGTTGCTGCGCAAATCGGCGATCTGGCCGTTTCGAAAGCGAAACGAACGTTCGATATAAAGGATTCGGGCAATATTATTCCTGGCCATGGTGGTGCATTGGACCGGTTTGATGGTGTATTGTCAGCGGCGATCGCCATCGCACTGCTCAGCCTCGTCGTCGATGGGAGGAGTCCTTTATTATGGCTGTAGTCCAGCCCAATACAGCGGTGTCGCAACGCAGCGTGACAATCCTCGGGGCGACCGGATCGGTCGGCTGCAACACCATCGACCTGATTCGGCGGAATCCTTCGGCATTCTCGGTCGAAGCGATCACCGGTGGCGGCAATGCCGCACTTCTGGCCGAACAGGCACTCAGCCTGCGGCCTCGCTTCGTGGCGATCGCCGATCCCAACGCCTACGGAGCGTTGAAAGAGGCGCTTTCGGGTAGCGGCATCGAGATTGCGGCGGGTATGGACGCGGTGATCTCGGCGGCCGAACGTCCCGCCGACTGGGTGATGTCCGCAATCGTTGGCGCCGCGGGGCTGGCACCGACATTGGCGGCGGTAAGACGTGGCGGAATTGTGGCCTTGGCCAACAAGGAGAGTCTCGTTTGCGCTGGCGATTTGATGATGCGTGAGGTGGTGCGGAGCGGCGCTACATTGTTACCGGTGGATTCGGAACATAATGCGATCTATCAGGTATTTGATTTCGAAAGACACGACGCGGTCGAGGAACTGATTCTGACCGCTTCCGGCGGTCCGTTCCGGGAACTAACATTGGACGCCATGGCGGCGGTGACGCCGGATCAGGCGGTTGCCCATCCGAACTGGGATATGGGTGCAAAAATCTCTATGGATTCGGCGACAATGATGAACAAGGGGCTGGAGCTGATCGAGGCACACCAATTGTTCGCCATACCCGAGGAACGCATATCCATTCTCGTCCATCCGCAATCCGTGATCCACAGCTTGGTCCGCTACAAGGACGGTTCGGTGCTGGCGCAACTGGGTCAGCCGGACATGCGGACCCCCATCGCCTATACGTTGGCCTGGCCCAATCGCATGGAAGTTCCGGTAGACCGGCTGGATTTGGTGGCGCTGGCCAGGCTTGATTTCGAGGAACCCGACATGAAGCGGTTCCCGGCACTAAGATTGGCACGCGAGGCCCTGTGCGCTGGCGGTGCGGCGCCGACAGTGTTGAATGCCGCCAACGAGGTGGCCGTGGCGGGATATCTCGCCGGACGCATGGGATTCCTCGACATTGTGGGCACGGTTGACCATATAGTAACGGACTTGGCGCATATTATGGCGGAGTCGCTGGATGACATCATTGCGGTCGACAATGAAGCAAGACGGCGCACCAGCATGCTAGTTGACGGAAAATACGGCTGAACCGGCGGATGGATATTATTGATGGATAGTTTTGCGAATTTCGGTGTCGCGTTGTTCTGGTTTTTGGTGCTGTTGACCCCGTTGGTATTCGTACATGAGCTAGGGCACTTTCTTATAGCGCGCTGGAACGGTGTGCGTGTGGACGTATTTTCGGTCGGATTCGGGCCCGAATTGTTCGGGCGAGTCGACAAACACGGTACGCGCTGGAAGGTCTGCGCTGTGCCGCTTGGCGGATATATCAAAATGTTCGGTGAACATGTGCTGGAAAGTGGTGACGACGGCACGACCCGGGAGATGACCGAAGCGGAAAAAAAGGTCTCTTTTG
>CAXMQC010000477.1:0-6720 GCA_964195285.1 Akkermansiaceae bacterium | reverse complement strand
CCTGAGCAAGGATTCCGTTGTCGTCGTGGGGCAGTCGTTGGGAGGAGGGTTGACAGCCCTCGCGTCCGCCGCCTTCGGGATAGAGGGCTACGTTATAGCGCCGGCACAGTTCGAGAATCCGGTTTACGTGCCGATCACCTGGACTCTCTCGAAATGCGCTTTTCCAGCTCGGACACGGTGTGTGCAAGCCGGCGGATCATGACTTCGACAAGGCTCTCCGCCGTGTCGGGATCCGCGCGTATGGTATTTCGAAGTTCGTCGACCGAGAACGCCAACAGGTGGCAGTCCTCCAGCGCGGTCGTCGTCGCCATGCGCGGATTGCCCGTTAGGCCCGACTCCCCAAAAAGCTCGTTCTTTCGCAAGACCGCCGTCATGCCCGGCGCCGATACCTTGATCGAGCCAGTGATTATAAGATACGCGTCGCCCGCGTCATCACCCTTTTTGAATAGTGTTTCATTCTCTTTGATATCCACTCTCCGCACGTCGTTCTCCCCTTTTCCATCCCTTTTTCCCCGATGGCGGACCCACACCGCCCGACAAACCCAGCCTGCTATTTATTTTGAATTAGGGCTTGATAATACACTACAAAGCGGATCGTAGCCATCATCCTGTCATTGCAACGATTGGCCGTTGGGTCGGTATTGATGCCTATAACCGGCAGCAATTCGGCAATCAGGCATCGGCGGCGGGAAAAGGCCGATGAGCAGAAAACGTGATGGTCACGCCTTATAGAATTCTCCGAACGCTTCGATCGTGCGCTCCACGTCCTCAGCCGTAATGTCGAGATGGGTCACCAGCCTCGTGTAGGGGCGCTGGGCGGAGATGATTATGCCGCTGTCGGCCAGGTGGGCGCGCAGGGGTTCCAGGTCCTGTTCGTCGGGCACGATGAAGAGCATGTTGGTTTCTGGCGCATCGACCTCAAGCCCCGGCAATTTTGCCAGTCCCTCGGCCAGGCGTTTGGCGTTGGCGTGGTCTTCGGCCAGCCGGTCTATATTGTGGTCCAGCGCATAGAGGCCGCAGGCCGCCAGCACGCCGGCCTGGCGCATGCCGCCACCCAGCATCTTGCGGATGCGGCGGCCGCGGTCGATGAAGTCCGCGGTTCCCGACAGCACCGAGCCGACCGGTGCGCCCAGCCCCTTCGACAGGCAGAGCGAGACAGAATCGGCGCAGGCGCCGACCGCCGCCGGTGGCTGGCCCAGCGCCACCGCCGCATTCATCACCCTGGCGCCGTCGAGATGGACCGACAGCCCGTGCCGCCGTGCGACCGCCGCGATGGCTTCCTGATCGGCGATCGGCTGCACATGGCCCGAACAGGTGTTCTCAAGGCACACAAGCCGGGTGACGGGGTAATGGGAATCGTCGGGCTTGATCCGCGATTCGACCTGGTCCGGCGTGATCGCGCCACGCCCGTCCACCGCCAGCGGATGCGCCACCACGCCGCCCAGTGCCGATGCCCCGCCGGCCTCGTCGGCGAAGACGTGATAGGCCTCGCCGGCGATATATTCCTCGCCGCGCTGACAGTGGCTCAACAGGGCGGTCAGGTTGCTCTGGGTGCCGCTGGCCACGAACAACCCGGCCTCCTTGCCCAGTAGCGCGGCGACCCTGGCCTCCAGCGCGGTAATGGTTGCGTCCTCGCCGTAGACATCGTCGCCGACATCGGCTTGCGCCATGGCCCGGCGCATGCCGTCCCCGGGCCGGGTTACGGTATCGCTGCGCAGGTCGATTATGCGGTTGGATGCCGACACATCGACATCGGTCATTCCAGCATATGACATGGGCCAGTTCCTGTTTGTTAGCCGGGCAACGCCGCGACGATATGGACACGCGGATAGTCGCCGCCGTTCAGGGCCGTGTGATAGCCCCTGGTGTCGGTAAAGTACACCGATCCGTCGGCCGGCAGGTGGGTGACGTGGTGATTGACGATGAACAGCGAACCCGGATTGGTGACGATCGGGATATGCAGCCGCGGCTCGGGGTCGCGATGCCAGGAATTACAGCTGAAGGGATCCTTCGCCAGCACCCGCATGCGCCCGATCGCAAATCGCGCGGTCAGTTCGCGGTGCACCTGTTCGAAATAACTGCCTTTGAGTTCCGGCGCGAATTCCGTGAAGGCGGCCTCGTCCACCGGTTCCTCGCGCGCGACTTCCACATAATTGTCGTCGGGCCGCAGATAGTAGCGCCCCGACATGTCGTTGGCCGTGACCGCCACCTCGCCGGGCCGGCGGGTCAGCGGCAGCGCATGGATGCCGACGCCCTGGAACTCCACCTTGTCCTTGGCTTCATCGTAGGCGGCACGCAGCCTTTCGATATCGAACGTCAGCGCCAGCCGTTCGATCCCCGGTCCCGGCTTGAAATGGGCGACTGAATCCGTATCGGGCATTTGGGCCATCTGCCCCGCCACGAACGAGCGATCAAGCGCAATGCTGTCCTGTTCCACCTGCATCCCATCCTCCTTCGCGTTGGTGAGCCCTCGGATACCCATCAATTTATCCCGCAAACACCGCTTGACCGGCCCGCCCGCGACAGGTCCATTAACAGTGACGACAAGTAACCGGGATATCATGACCGACTATTCCTTCCAAAACGATCTGCGCGCGCGCATCGAAGAAAACCTTGGCGGCTTCGAGCGGCGGGCCATCACGGATGCGTCCCTTCGCCCCGCGGCGGTCGCCATCGTGATCGTCGATGGCGGGGATGGCCAGGCGGCGCTGTTGCTGACGACGCGGCCCGCCGGCCTGCGGCGCCATGGTGGGCAATTCGCCCTGCCGGGCGGGCGGCTGGACGAGGGCGAAACGGCGCGTGCGGCCGCCTTGCGCGAACTGGCGGAAGAGCTGGGATTGACCCTGGACGATGAGCGGATTATCGGGATGCTCGACGACTACTCGACCCGCTCCGGGTTTCGCATCAACCCGGTCGTGGTCTGGGGCAGCGGCGCAAGCGCCCCGGTTCCGGACCCGCAAGAAGTCGACCAGGTGTATCTGATCCCGCTCGCCGACCTTCTCAGCCCCGAAATCCCGCATCTCGAACCCGGCCCTGGCGACAATCCGATCCTGTCGGCGCCACTGGCGACGCTCGGCCATCGGGTCTTCGCGCCGACCGCCGCCATGCTCTACCAGTTCCGCGAAGTAGCCCTGCTCGGCCGCGACACGCGCGTCGCGCATTACGACCAGCCGGCCTTCGCCTGGAAATAGGTTTGGCGGTATCCGGCGTATTTATGGCGGTGGCGGACAAATGGGAACCGGCGCGGCGGCATAGTCGTGATCACCGGCGATGAATCGCCGATCGATGAAGCAGGGAGGGCCCGATGACGCGCTATTCCGCGTGGAGTGTGATCTGGAACGGGTTGACCGGCCAGAAAGGCTGGGACCGTGCCTGGCGTGATCCGGAACCGAAGGAACACTACGACGTGATCATCGTCGGCGCCGGCGGGCACGGCCTGGCGACCGCGTACTATCTGGCCAGGGAACACGGCATCCGTAATGTCGCGATCGTGGAAAAGGGCTATCTCGGCGGCGGCAATGTCGGGCGCAACACCACCATCGTGCGTTCCAACTACATGCTGCCGGGTAATACCGAATTCTATGAATTCTCGGTCAAGCTTTGGGAAGACCTCTCGCATGAGCTGAACTACAACGTCATGTTCAGCCAGCGTGGCCAGATCGTGCTGTATCATTCCCCCGCGGCGCGCGACGCGGCGGCCAAGCGCGCCAATACCATGCGCATGAACGGCATCGACGCCGAGATGCTGCGGCGCGACCAGGTGCGCGAACGCGTGCCGCATCTGGATTTCTCCGATACCGCCCGGTTCCCGATCCAGGGCGCCATCCTGCAGAAACGCGCCGGCACCGCGCGCCACGATGCGGTCGCCTGGGGCTATGCGCGGGCCGCAGACAGCCTCGGTATCGATATCATTCAGAATTGCGAGGTTACCGGCGTCTTGCGCGAGGGCGGCCGGGTCACCGGTGTCGAGACCACGCGCGGCGTCATCAAGGCCGGCAAGGTGGGCCTGGCGGTGGCCGGCAATACCAGCCGCCTGACCGGCATGGCCGGGCTCGGGGCGATGCCGATCGAAACCCATAAATTGCAGGCCTTCGTCTCGGAACCTTTGAAGCCGTTGCTCGATTGTGTCGTCGCCTACGCGCTGCCGGGCGGTCATTTTTATATCAGCCAGTCCGACAAGGGCGGCATGGTCTTCGGCGGCGACCTGGATAGTTACAATTCATACGCCCAGCGTGGGAACCTGCCGATTTACGAGGATGTGGCGGGCTGCGCGGTGGCGCTGATGCCCTGCCTGAAACGGGTCCGTCTGGTGCGCCAGTGGGCCGGCGTGATGGACATGTCGATGGACGGCACGCCGATCATCTCGAAAACACCAATAGACGGGCTCTATCTCAATGCCGGCTGGTGTTATGGCGGTTTCAAGGCAACCCCGGCCTCGGGTTACTGTTTCGCCGCGACCATCGCCAACGACGCGCCGCATCAGTTGAGCGCGCTGTTCACGCTGGACCGTTTCCAACGCGGCCTGCAGATCGATGAAAAGGGCGTCGGTCCGGCGCCCAAACTGCATTGAGGAGGGGATAGGTCATGTTGCGCATACCCTGTCCCTTCTGCGGCGAGCGGGACCACACCGAATTTTCGTACGGCGGCGATGCCTCGGTCGAATATCCGCCGATCGACTCGACGGACGAAACCGCCTGGTACGAGGCCGTGTTCCTGCGCGAAAACCCGCGCGGCCCGCATAAGGAGCTGTGGCAGCATAATAACGGCTGCCGCATGTGGATCGTCGTCGAGCGCGATACAATGACCCATGAAATCTTCTCGGCGGAACCCGCCCATCCGGGCGTCAGGGCCCAGCTCGCCAAAGAGGCCGGGACATGAGCACTCAGGTCAATCGCCTGGCGCAAGGCGGCGCCGGCGATCGCTCTCGGGTGGTCGCCTTCACGTTCGACGGGTCGCGCTTCGATGGCCATCCCGGCGACACGCTGGCCTCCGCCCTGCTGGCCAACGACGTCAAGATCGTCGGCCGCAGTTTCAAATATCACCGCCCGCGCGGCGTCATGTCGGCCGGTGTGGAGGAAGGCGGCGCCATCGTCACCACCGGGTCCGGCGCGCGCCGCACGGCGAATGTACGGGCGACGACGACGGAGTTGTTCGGCGGGCTCGAGGCACATGGCCAGAACGCCTGGCCGTCGGTGCGCTTTGACCTTAACGCCGTCAACAGCCTGTTCGGGCGGTTTTTCTCCGCCGGGTTTTATTACAAGACCTTCATGAGCCCGGGCCGCGGCACCCGGGCCTGGATGTTCTACGAAAAGATTATTCGCCGCGCCGCCGGCATGGGCGAAGCCTCCCGCGAGGCCGATCCAGATTCCTACGAGATGGCGCATGCCCATTGCGATCTGCTGGTTGTCGGCTCCGGCCCGGCCGGGTTGGAGGCCGCGCGCGTCGCCGCCGAGGCCGGGCTGCAGGTCATTCTGGCGGAGCAGGATTTCGCCGTCGCGCCGGGTCTGCTGTCCCAGACCGAGGGCATCGGCGACGATGCCCCGGCCGACTGGCGGGCCGCGCGCATCGCTGCGCTGAAGGCCGCCGGCAATGTGGTGATCATGCCGCGCACCACCGTCTTCGGCCTGTATGACGGTGGCGTGGCCGGCATGTTGGAGCGGGTCACCGATCATCTGGCCGACCCGTCGCACCACCTGCCGCGCGAGCGCTTCTGGACCGTCCGCGCCCGGCGGACGATCGTCGCCACCGGCGCCCTGGAACGCACCGTCGCCTTCGGGAACAACGACAGGCCCGGCGTCATGCTGGCCAGCGCCGCGGGCATTTACGCGAACCGCTTCGGCGTCGCCGCCGGCCGGCGCGCCATCGTCGCCACCAACAATGACAGCGGCTATCAATCGGCGCTGGATCTGGCCGCCGCCGGGGTCGAGGTGACGACTATACTGGATGTGCGTGAGCGTGCGCCGGATGGACTGGTCGCCAAGGCCAGGGCCGCCGGCATCGAGATCATGACGAGCAGCGTGCCGGTCGAGGCGGCGGCGCGCGGGACCATCGGGAAATTGCAGGTCGGCCGCCGGTCGGGCGCGACAATCCGTGCCGGCGACCGGTTGGACTGTGATCTGGTCGCGGTGTCTGGCGGCTGGACGCCGGTGGTGAACCTGTTGTCCCATCGCGGCATGCGGCCGGTCTATGACGAAACCCTCGCCACCTTCCTGCCGGGCACTTGCGCCGAGCCGATCCGGGTGGCCGGGTCGGCGGCGGGAGTCTGGCGCGCGGAAGGCTGCGCCCAGTCGGGCCGGGCCGCGGGCGCGGGTGCCGCGCGCGACCTCGGCAAGTCGGCGCCGGACGAACAAGCGCCGCCGCCGGGCGGCTGGTCGAACCCGATTCAGCCCTTGTGGGAGGTCCGCGTCGAAGGCCGCAAGCTGAAAAGCTTCGTCGACCCGCAGAATGACGTGAAGACCGACGATGTGCGTCTCGCCCATCTCGAAGGCTATGTCTCGGTCGAGCATTTGAAGCGTTACACCACGCTGGGCATGGCGACCGACCAGGGCAAGGTCGGCAATGTCATCGGCCTGGCCCTGATGGCCGACGCCACGGGAAAAACCATTGCCGAGACCGGCACGACGGGAGTCCGCGCAGGAACAGACCCGCCTTCTCACACAAGAAGGCGGGTCTGAGATTGCCGTGTCTGTTTGGAACATCCCGCATGACGCGGGCTCGTAC
>CAXMQC010000476.1:0-4110 GCA_964195285.1 Akkermansiaceae bacterium | reverse complement strand
CGAACGCATCATCGATGTCTCGGCTCAGGCCAACCATACGGCGAATGTCGACGAATTGATGGGGTTGAACATGCAATGGCTGCAGGGTGAGTTGCTGCTGCTGCTGGTTGGCGTCTTCATGGTGGCGCTGACCTTTTCGCGCCGGGCGCTGTCGGCGCAGGAAATCATGCATGTCGTTGTGTTCACGGCGATGGGGATGTTCGCCGCGCGGCTGGTGATCTGGCCGGTCCTGTTCATGGTGTTGATCCTGCCCAAGGCCCTGCATCATGTCTGGACGGACATGACGTCGCGCCGTCCCGGCCTGCAGCCATTGTTCGGCGCGGCCGAGGAATTCCGCACCATGTTCGCGGGCCTGGTCGTCGTGTTCGGTGTTGTCATGACCCTGGCCATCCCGCATCAATTGGCCGAGCAGGAACTCGGCGTATGCGAAGAGTTAATGCCGGGGCTGGAAAAAATCGCGGAATTGCGGCGCCCGCAAGACCGCATGTTCAACGATCCGTCGGCCGGCAGTTGCCTGTTGCTGGTTGATCCCAAGTCGAAGCTGTTCATCGATCCGCGTTTCGACTTCTATGGCGGGGATTTCCTGTCCGAAGTCGCCGAGGTGATGCGGATGGAACGGGACTGGCGTGAAGTGCTGGACCGCTGGGGCGCCGACAGCGTGTTGATGCGTAAAAGCTGGCCCTTCGCGGTCGCGCTGGACAATGCCGAGGATTATGAAAAGCTGTTCGACGATGGCATCATCGCCTTCTACCGGCGCCGGGAAGGCGGCTGAGGATTGCGAGCGGGGTGTGAGCTTGTTGCAGCGGCGTAAGCGCCGGTGTATGAAGAAATCCGGGAATGTTGCAGTGCAGCGGGATCCGAGGCCGCCTGGGCGAGACCTTCCCTGACCGCAACGACATATCCGGGAACAGGGACCGTGTTTTCCAAGATATTGATCGCCAACCGGGGTGAGATCGCCTGCCGCGTCATTCGCACCGCGCGGCGCATGGGAATCGCGACGGTTGCGGTCCATTCCGAGGCCGATGCCGCGGCGCTGCATGTCGAGATGGCGGACGAGGCTGTGCTGGTCGGGCCGGCCCCGTCGGCCGAAAGCTATCTGGTCGTCGATAACATCATGGCGGCGATCCGCGATACCGGCGCGCAAGCGGTCCATCCCGGCTATGGCTTCCTGTCGGAAAACGCGGCCTTCGCCAAAAAGCTGGAGAAAGAGAAAATCGCCTTCATCGGTCCCGGGATCAGGGCGATCTCGGCGATGGGCGACAAGATCGAATCCAAGAAATTGGCCCAGGAGGCCGGCGTCAGTACGGTGCCCGGTCATATGGGGATCCTGAAGGACGGCAAGGAAGCGGTAAAGATCGCCAGGGAGGTTGGTTATCCGGTGATGATCAAGGCCTCGGCCGGCGGCGGCGGCAAGGGCATGCGCATCGCCCGCAACGACGCCGAGGCCAAGGAAGGGTTCCGTTCCGCGGTCAGCGAGGCGAAATCCAGCTTCGCCGACGACCGGGTCTTCGTCGAAAAATACATCGAAGAGCCGCGCCATATCGAAATCCAGGTGCTGGCCGACGGGCATGGCAATGTCGTTCATCTGGGCGAGCGCGAATGCTCGATCCAGCGGCGGCACCAGAAAGTCATCGAAGAGGCGCCCTCGCCGTTCCTGGACGAGGCGACCCGGGCCGAAATGGGCGCCCAGGCGGTGGCGCTGGCGAAGGCGGTGGATTACCGGTCGGCCGGCACGGTTGAATTCATCGCCGACAAGGACCGCAATTTCTATTTTCTGGAAATGAACACGCGCCTGCAGGTCGAACATCCGGTCACCGAATATATCACCGGTCTGGATCTGGTAGAGCAGATGATCCGCGTCGCCGCCGGCGAGAAGCTGTCCTTCGCACAGAAGGATGTGAAGCTGGAAGGCTGGGCCATCGAGACGCGCGTCTATGCCGAAGACCCGTTCCGCAATTTCATGCCGTCGATCGGGCGGTTGACGCGCTATCGGCCGCCGCAAGAAACCGCGGACATTCGTGTCGATACCGGTGTTTACGAGGGCGGCGAGATCAGCATGTACTACGATCCGATGATCGCCAAGCTGATTGCCGGCGGGCGCACCCGCGACGAAGCGATCGGGCGCATGCGGGGCGCGCTGGATGCCTATTACATCCGCGGCGTATCGCATAATATCCCCTTCCTGGCCGCCCTGATGGCGCATCCGCGCTTCGCCGAAGGCCGGCTTTCCACGGGGTTCATCGACCAGGAATATCCTGAAGGCTTCCGGACCGAAGACGCGCTGCATGACGATCCCAGGCTTCTGGTGGCGGTCGCGGCAACCCTGCACCGGCTGTCGGAGGCGCGCGCCGCCACGATCTCGGGCCAGATGCACGGGCACGAGCGCCGGGTCGGCGATGCCTGGGTGGCGCTGATGGGGGGTGAGGAATATCCGCTGACCGCGTCGCTGAACGATCACGGCGCCGACATCGCGGTCGCCGGCCAAATCTACGCGGTGCGCGGCGACTGGCGGCCGGGCGAGTCCATGTTCCGGGGCGAGGTCAATGCGCGTCCCGTCTGCATCCAGATCGATCGCGGGGGTATCGCTTGGCGCCTGACCCACGCCGGCAGCCAGGCCGATATCAAATTGTTGAGCGAACACGGCGCCGAAATGCATCGTCAGATGCCCGAAAAGGCCGTGCCCGACCTGTCGCGTTTCCTGTTGTCGCCGATGCCGGGCCTGCTGGTGAAGGTTTCGGTGGACGCCGGCGAGGCGGTCAAGGCAGGCCAGGAACTGGCGGTTGTCGAGGCCATGAAGATGGAAAATATCCTGCGCGCCGAACGCGACGGAAAGGTCGCCCTTATTCACACCGAAGCCGGCGCCAGCCTGGCGGTCGACGAAAAGATTCTGGAGTTTGAATCGGCGGATGGCTGAGGACGTCGCCGTCAGGGTCGTCATCGAGGGCCGTGTGCAAGGCGTCGGCTTTCGCTGGTGGATTATGAAATCGGCCGCAGCGCACGGTCTGGCCGGTTGGGTGCGTAACCGGCGTGAGGGCACGGTAGAGGCCCTGTTCCATGGACCGGAGACAGTCGTGCGGCATATGATACAATCCTGTGGTGAGGGTCCGCCGATCGCCCGCATCCGCAACATTCGCGAATATGCGGACGAACCGCCGGACGAGCCCGGCTTTATCGATCGTCCGACGGTCTGACGGCCGGTATCGCGGGTTAACCAACCGTAAATAATTGTCGCCCACTATCGGTATTCTGTCTGGCGGCCGGAGGTAGGAGAGCTTGTTTTGGCGTAGCCGCAACAAGCGGCGATTTGGCAATAAAACGGCCGGCTACGGGCTGTTCTTCTGGCGCGACCCGTTCTGGGAACCCCGGGACTGGCTGCGCCGGATGGTCCGCATTGGACTCATGCTGTTGCTGTTGCTGTTAACCGCGCCGACGGCGCTGGTGCTGGTTTACCGCGATTTCGCGCCACCGGGCACACCGCTGATGGTCTTCCGTTTGATCGAGGGCGAGGGCATCCGCAAGGATTGGAAGCCCCTGGAAAAAATATCGCGTCATGTACCCGCCGCCGTTATCGTGATGGAAGACAATCTGTTCTGTGAACATGACGGATTCGACTGGGCCGCCATCTTCGAGGCCGCCGCCGATCAGGCGCGGGGCGAGGGCGGCCTGCGCGGCGGCAGCACGATCAGCCAGCAGACCTCCAAGAACGTCTTTCTCTGGCCCGGCCGCACCTTTGTCCGAAAGGGCCTGGAAGTGCCTTTTACCTTCATGATCGAATGGGCCTGGGGCAAACGGCGGATCATGGAAGTCTATCTCAACGTCATCGAATGGGGCCCCGGGATCTATGGCGTCGAGGCGGCTTCGAAACATTATTTCGGCAAGTCGTCCGGCAAACTGACGCGCCGCGAGGCCGCGCTGTTGGCTGCCATCCTGCCCAACCCGCGCCGCTGGTCGGCCGCCAAGCCCACCGTCTTCGTCAATCGCCGCGCCAACATGGCACGGGCCCGAATGAGGGATATCGGCCTGCTGGCCGCCTGCGCGCGGTAAGATCGCCCGGGCATCCTCTTTCAACTGTCCAAATATCGGTCTAGAGCCTTTAACGGTTATACGGAA
>CAXMQC010000475.1:0-2739 GCA_964195285.1 Akkermansiaceae bacterium | reverse complement strand
GCCATTGTTTGGTTTTTTTTGAAAGTGATACGAATAGCCAAGGCTTCCGCCGACGGCGTGGAGACTGTAGCAAGATAGACTTTGAACAGGACCTCAGGGAGTAACCGCCATGGACGCACTCGTCACCGAATGGATCGGCATGATGCTGCGCTGGCTGCATGTCATCGCCGGCATCGCCTGGATCGGCTCGTCCTTCTATTTCGTTCATCTGGATCTCAGCCTGCGCAAGCGCGACGGCCTTGCGCAAGGCGTCGGGGGCGAAACCTGGCAGGTCCATGGCGGCGGTTTCTACCAGATGCAGAAATTTCTGGTGGCGCCGCCGGAAATGCCGGAGGACCTGACCTGGTTCAAATGGGAAGCCTATGCGACGTGGATCAGTGGTTTCCTGCTGCTGGCGGCGGTCTATTACACCAGCGCCGATCTCTACCTGATCGACCAGGGCGTGCTCGACCTCACTCCGGCGACCGCCGTCATCGTCAGCCTGGTGTTGCTGGCCGCGGGTTGGATCGCCTACGATCTGTTATGCCGTTCGCCGCTGGGCAAGAACGATGTGCTGCTGATGCTGGTCGGATTCGCGCTGCTGGTCGGCATCGCCTGGGGCTGCACCCAGATCTTCAGCGGCCGCGGCGCCTATATCCAGATCGGCGCACTGGTCGGCACCATCATGGCCGCCAACGTGCTGATCGTCATCATCCCTAACCAGCGCAAGACCGTGGACTCGCTGCTTGCCGGCGAAGACCCGGACCCGCGTCTCGGGGCGGTGGCCAAGCAGCGTTCGCTGCACAACAACTATCTGACACTGCCGGTGCTGTTCCTGATGATCAGCAACCATTACCCGATGACATTCGCGACCCAGTGGAATTGGGTGATCGTCGCCGTGGTCATCGTGATGGGCGTCGCAATCCGCCATTTCTTTAATTCACAGCATGCCCACAAGGGCAACCCTTGGTGGACCTGGGGTGTCGCGGCGGCCGGCGGGCTGATAATCCTGTGGCTGAACAGCTTCCCGGTCGGCGCCCCGGCCCCGATGGACGCCGCCGGCTTGGAAAATGACGAGACCTTCACCGCGGTCGAGGATGTCGTCTTGTCGCGCTGCTCGATGTGCCATGCGGAAGAGCCGGTCTGGGACGGCGTTCCCGTCGCACCGCTTAATGTGCGGCTGGAAACGCCGGCGGATATCCTGCGCGAGGCCTCGCGGATCGAAGCCCAGTCCGTCTTGTCACGCGCCATGCCACCGGGCAACGTAACAGAGATGACCGAAGAGGAACGCCATCTGATCGCCGTCTGGTTGGCGAAACGCAAAGGATGACTTGAATGGCGGGCAAGACCGCGATACGGGGCCGATTGCTGGATTTTGTTGCCGACCCGGCCGAGGCCGGCGCGGAAAGCAGCTATCGCTATTTCGCAGATGGCGCTCTCGTTATCGAGGACGGCCGGATCGCCTCGATAGGCGACGCCGCCGACCTGGACCCGGACGTGCCGGTGGACGATTACGGGCAGGCGCTGATCCTGCCGGGCCTGATCGACACCCATATCCATTATCCGCAAACCCGCGTGATCGCGTCTTACGGCGCGCAATTGCTGGAATGGCTCGACAAATATACCTTCGTCGAGGAACAGAAATTCCGTGATCACGACCATGCCGCCTCGGTGGCCCGCTTCTTCTTCGAAGAATTGCTGCGCAGCGGCACCACTACGGCGGCAGTCTACTGCACGGTGCACCGCGAATCCGTCGAGGCCTTCTTTAGCGAGTCCGAACGGCTCAACACGCTGATGATCGCCGGCAAGGTGATGATGGACCGCAACGCCCCCGACGGCCTGAAAGTTGACGCCGAAACCAGTGCCGCCAGCAGTGCCGCGCTGATCGAAAAATGGCACGGCCGAGGGCGCCAGCTCTATGCCGTGACCCCGCGCTTCGCGGTTACCTCGAGCGAGGCGCAGCTGGAAGCCACCGGCGCGCTCATGCGCGACCATCCCGGCGTCTACATGCAGACCCATCTGGCGGAGAACCGGGCCGAGATCGCCGCGGTGCAGGAGCAGTTTCCCTGGAGCTCCTCCTACACCGACGTCTATGACAAATTCGGTCTGTTGGGGCCGCGCGCCATCTTCGGCCATGGCATCCACCTGTCGGACGACGAGATTGCACGCCTGTCGGCAACCGACTCGACGGTCGCCTTCTGCCCGACCTCGAACCTGTTCATCGGCAGCGGCCTGTTCGACATGGCGCGGCTGCGCGGCGGCAATGTCAAGGTCGGCCTGGCCACCGATGTCGGCGGCGGCACCAGTTTTTCGATGCTGCGCACGGCGGCCGAGGCCTACAAGGTGCTGCAGCTGAACAACCAGAATCTGCCGGCCCTGCATGCCTTCCATTTGATGACGCGGGGCAACGCCGAGACCCTTGGCCTGACCGGCCGCATCGGTACGCTGGAACCCGGCAGCGACGCCGATATCACGGTGTTGGACGCGCGCGCGACACCGGCCATGGCGCACCGCATGGAAACCGTCGAGGACGACCTCGCCGAAGAGCTGTTCGTCCTGATGACGCTGGGCGACGACCGCGCCACCCGTGCGACCTATGTGGCGGGGGAACGGCTCTATTCCAATGCTGGTTGATATTGACAATTGATGGATAGAGATCCAAAGGGCCGATCTCGGCATGCGCTCTTTCAGGCACCCTGCAGCGACTTCAGGAAGAGCGACAGAAGTTCGGATTGCGACGAGATCGCGAGTTTCGCGTAG
>CAXMQC010000474.1:0-2468 GCA_964195285.1 Akkermansiaceae bacterium | reverse complement strand
CAGAAATCCAAACCGTTCCAGCGATTCCAGTTTTATGGCCAGCTGGTGCGGCAGCATGCCGACCGCACCCTTGCCTCCATCCAGCGGCGGCAGCGGGATCATGTTGAATACCGCCAGCACTACATTCAGCCAGATCGAATTCAGCAGGGTCTCTTCGGCCCATATCGCGATCTGACCCGGCAAGTAAGGCGCTATATGCAGCAGGATCGCCGAAACGAAGGCGATCACAATATTCGCTGACGGACCGGCAGCGGCCACCAGCATCATATCTCGGCGGGGTACGCGCATTTGGCGGGGATCGACTGGCACAGGCTTGGCCCAACCAAACAGCATGCCAGCCTGCATAAGAATTAGCATGGCCGGAACCAGGATAGTGCCGACCGGATCAATATGTCTGACCGGATTGAACGACAGGCGATCTTGTTGTTTTGCGGTGGGGTCGCCGCAAAGCCAGGCCGCCCATGCATGCGCGGCCTCGTGAAAGGTAATCGCTAACAGGACCGGTAGTGCCCAGACCGATATTACGCCGAGAACGGAATTATCCATGGTGGCAGAATTTTACCTCTTCACGTTATTGATTACGCGGCGCCCGTCAGAGCCGTCAGTTCGGCAAGCGCAGCCAGGTTGTCGAATGGCGCCGGCGCGCCGAGCATGTCCAGCGCCCTGTGGTAACGTCGAAGTCCCTCCGCGTCCAGTGGCCGCGCGGCATCCGCGACCTGTTTCATCTCGTCCATATCCCCATGGCAGTGCAGGACGAGATCGCAACCGGCGGCCAGCGAGTCCTCGGTGCGCGCAGCGAAACTGCCGCCCAACGCCTTCATGGACAAATCGTCGGTCATCACCAGACCGTCATACCCGATAAACCCGCGGACGATTTCTCGCATGACGATCGACGAGGTCGTCGCGGGCCGGTCGGGATCGATGTCGCCATAAACGATATGCGCCGTCATTGCCAATGGCATGTCGGTAAAATCCCGGAATGGCGCAAAATCGGTCTCTTCCAGCTCACCGCGAGTCGTATCGACCCGAGGCAGTTCCAGATGACTGTCGGCGCGTGCCCGGCCATGCCCTGGGATATGCTTGATAACGGGTAAGACGCCGCCCTCCAGCAATCCCTCGCATACGGCTCTGCCGAGCAATGATACGAGCTCTACCGTCGCGCCCAGGGCGCGGTCGCCGATAATGTCGTGCGCACCGGCAAAACGCAGGTCGAGCAATGGCAGGCAATCGACGTTAATGCCTAGTGACTGAAGTTCGTCCGCCAGCAATCGGGCGTTTAGTTTTGCGGCTTGACGGGCCGTGTCACGATCCAATTTGGCGAATACAGCTTGTGGCGGCGCGGCACGCCAATGCGGTGGTTTGAGGCGCGCGACGCGCCCGCCTTCTTGATCGATCAGGACCAGGGCATTTCCACGACCGACAGAATCGCGCAGGTCCGATACCAGGTCGCGAACCTGGTTCGGATTATCGATATTCCTTGCGAAGAGTATGAAGCCGACCGGATCGCTATCCCGGAAAAATGCTTTTTCCGAGCGACTTAATGTCGTGCCCGCACAGCCGAATATAGCCGCCATGGGCGGCGTTGTCCGCCCGTCATCCATTACGGGAATCGGGGCGGAACATCACCAGTTTACGGACGGACGACGAGGCAATCCTGGCCACGCGATTTCAGTTTGCGGCAAACCGAATCGGCGGCCTCGCGGTCGCCGAAGGCGCCGCCCTGCACCCGATAGAAGGTGCCGCGATCCTGAATTACCGCTGATTGGACGGTTAGCGGCAATTTCCCCAACACATCGGGATGTTTGCTTACCTGTTTGCTCCAGATCGTTTTCGCCGAAGATTCCGAGCGGGTGGAGGCGACCTGTACGCGGTAAACGCCGGCCATGGTGCGCATCGGGGTGGCCGTCATGTTCCCGGACAAAGACGGCGGCGGTGGCGCAATCGTCTTCGTCGCCTTCGGGATCACCACGGCGACCTGGGTGTTGGCTGCAGAGGCCTTCGGTGCCGCTGGCGGCGCCACCGGTTTCGCCGGTTGCACCGGTTGCACTACGGCCACCGTCGCAGTCGGCTCAGCCGGCTTCATTTCGGTTACCGTCGGAGCAGCCGGCTTCATTTCGGTTACCGCTGGAGCAGCCGGCATCGGTTCTATCGCCGCTGGCGTTGTTGGCGCGCCCGGCAGAATATTCTCCGTCGTTTTATCGTTCCCCGCCTTCGGTTCGACGGCGGTTGCTTCGACAATCGTCGGCGCGCCAGGCGCCGGCAGGGCGGGAAGCGTAACCTCGCCTTCTTTTTCGGGCGGCATCGGCGGCGGCATCACTGGCGGCAACATCGCGCCTTCGGCCTTTCCGCTGTCCTTCGGTGTTTTTTCCGCCCCTTCCGGGACCATCGCGATTGCCACCTCACCGCCCTCAGGCGCCTTGGCATCGGCCGGCGGATCCTTGGGGTCCTCCGGCGGCGCGGTAATGGCA
>CAXMQC010000473.1:0-5701 GCA_964195285.1 Akkermansiaceae bacterium | reverse complement strand
GGAGATGTTTCCCTATCCGTCGGGCCGCATCCATATGGGGCATGTCCGTAATTACACCCTGGGTGATGTCGTCGCGCGTTACAAGAAAGCGGCGGGATTCAACGTGTTGCACCCGATGGGCTGGGATGCTTTCGGGTTGCCGGCCGAGAACGCCGCCTTTGAGAACAGGGTCCATCCGGCCAAATGGACGCGCGAAAACGTCGCTTCCATGCGCGAGCAGCTGAAGGCCATGGGGCTGTCTTACGACTGGAGCCGCGAAATCGCCACTTGCGAGCCCGACTATTACCGCCATGAACAAAAGATGTTTCTCGATTTCGTCGAGGCGGGGCTGGCCTACCGCAAGGAATCCTGGGTCAATTGGGATCCGGTCGAGAATACCGTGCTGGCCAACGAGCAGGTGATCGACGGGCGCGGCTGGCGGTCGGGCGAGCCGGTGCAAAAACGGCTGCTGTCCCAGTGGTTCCTGAGGATAACCCATTACGCCGACGACCTGCTGCAAGCGATCGAGACGCTCGAGCGCTGGCCCGACCGGGTGCGCCTGATGCAGGAGAAATGGATCGGCCGGTCGCAGGGCGCGCGGGTATTTTTCGATCTGGCAGGCCGCGACGACCGCCTGGAGGTCTTCACGACGCGGCCGGACACGTTGTTCGGCGCCTCGTTTTGCGCGCTTTCCGCCCATCATCCGATCGCCGAGGAATTGGCCCGGGACAATCCGGCCTTGGCGGCGTTCGTGGCCGAGTGCGATCGCATGGGAACTAGCGAAGAGGCCATCGAAAAGGCCGAAAAAGAGGGCTTTGATACAGGGATCCGAGCCCGGCACCCCTTCGTCGAGGGGCTGGAGCTGCCGGTCTATGTGGCCAATTTCGTGCTGATGGAGTATGGCACGGGGGCGATTTTCGGCTGCCCCGGCCACGACCAGCGTGACCTCGATTTCGCCCGTAAATACGGCCTGGCGGTGGTGCCGGTGGTGGCGCCGCGCGACGCCGACCCGGCGACCTTCGAGATCGGCGCCGAGGCCTTCCTGGAGGACGGCGTCATCGTCAATTCCGAGTTCCTCGACGGGCTCGAGGTGGCGGCCGCGAAAGCCGAAATCATCGACCGGCTGGCTGCACAGGGTGACGGCGTGGGCGCCATCAGCTACCGGCTGCGCGACTGGGGCGTATCACGGCAGCGCTACTGGGGCTGCCCGGTGCCGATGATCCATTGCGGCGCCTGCGGCATCGTGCCGGTGCCGGAGGCCGACCTGCCGGTGACCCTGCCCGAGGACGTGGATTTCGACAAGCCGGGCAACCCCCTGGACCACCACCCGACCTGGAAACATGTCGACTGCCCGCAATGCGGCGCGGCGGCGCGGCGTGAGACCGACACCTTCGATACCTTCTTCGAGTCCTCGTGGTATTTCCTGCGGTTCTGCGCCCCGGTCGAAGGCGCCGCCTTCACTCGGCAAGCGGTCGATTACTGGATGCCGGTCGACCAGTATATCGGCGGCATCGAACATGCGGTGCTGCATTTGCTCTATTCGCGATTTTTCACCCGGGCGCTGAAGGAATGCGGTTATCTGGGCATCGATGAGCCGTTCGCCGGGCTGCTGACCCAGGGCATGGTCTGTCACGAGACCTACCGTGACGATGATGGCGGCTGGCTGTTCCCGACCGATGTCGAGAAGAGCGATGGCGGCCAGGTGTTTGAACGGGTCTCGGGCAAACCGGTGACGCTCGGCCGGTCGGAAAAGATGAGCAAGTCGAAGCGCAATGTCGTCGACCCCGAACTCATCATCGATACATACGGCGCCGACACCGCACGGCTGTTCATGCTGTCGGACAGCCCACCGGAGCGCGATCTCGAGTGGACCGACGCCGGTGTCGACGGCGCCTGGCGCTATGCCAGCCGCTTGTGGCGCATGGTGACCGAACCGGCCGGCGCGATGGCCGAAAGGGACGCCGCCACGCCGGTCAGCATGGGCCCCGCCGCAGATGCCGCACATCGCATGATTCATAAGTCTATTCAAAGCGTTACAGAGGATCTCGACCGCTTCCGTTTCAACCGTGCGGTGGCCCGCATCCGCGAGTTGTCGAATATGCTCGGCGATCTCGCGGGCGACGGGGCGGACGTCGCCTGGGTGCGCCGCAACGGCCTGGAGACCGTGGTCCGGCTGATCGGCCCGGTCATGCCGCATCTGGCCGAAGAGCTGTGGAGCCGGCTCGGCCATGATGCCTTGCTGACCGATACGCCCTGGCCGCTGGCCGACCCGTCCCTGCTGATCGAGGAGGCGGTCACCATCGGCGTCCAGGTCAACGGCAAGCTGCGCGGCACCATTGAACTGCCGCTCGGCGCCGACAAGGAGGTCGCGGAGTCGTTGGCCCTCGACCTTGACGGCGTAAAACGCGCGATGGACGGCAAGCCGCCCCGCAAGGTCATTGTCGTGCCCAATAAAATCGTCAATGTCGTGGTATAGAAACAGGCGCGAATTCTTGCTGGCCGCCCCCGGCGCGGCGGCCTTGTTCCTGTCCGGCTGCGGATTCCGCCCGCTTTACGGGGCCAAATCACTCGGTTCGGTGGATTCCGAATTGGCCCTGATCAAGATCGGCATTATCAGCGAACGCACCGGCCAGCAGCTCCACAATTACCTGCTCGACCGCTTGAACCGCAAGGGGCGCCCGGAAAACCCGCTCTACCTGTTGTCGGCCGATGTGAAGATCGAGACGGTGCGCCAGGCGTTCGAGCCTGACGAGACCGCGACCCGCGCCAAACTGGTTTTCACAGCCAGCTTCCGCCTTCAGGAGATCGCCACCGAGGAAATTCTGCTGACCAACTGGGCTCGGTCGGTCAATAGCTACAATATCGTAACATCCGCCATCTCGACCCGCAGCGCCGAGCTTGACGCCATCGACCGCGCGGCCCGTGAGGTCAGTGAGGAAATTCGCTCTTTGCTGGCCTTGTATTTCCAGCGCCGCGCCCCGGATGCCGAGGGATGAAGCTGAGGGCCAATCAGATCGAGGGTTTCATCCGCAACCCGGACCCCGTCATGCAGGCAATCCTGGTCTACGGCCCCGACGACGGGCTCGCGCGGGAGCGCGCAAAGCTGCTTGCCCAGGGCGCGGTCGAGGACCTCGACGATCCCTTCCTGGTGGCCCAATTGAGCGGCGACGACATTGCCGCCGATCCGGCCCGCCTGATGGACGAGGCCGCCGCGATCCCCTTGACCGGCGGCCGGCGCGTCGTCCGCGTTCGCGATGCCAGCCCCTCGGGTCCGGGGCGCAGCGAGGCGGTGGCGCAGGCCGTGCGGGCCATGCTGGAAAACCCACCGGGCGGTTCACTGGTCATCCTGCAGGCCGGCGATCTCGGCCCACGCGCCGGCCTGCGCAAGCTGGTCGAAGCCGCGGATAATGGCATCGCCCTGCCCTGTTATGCCGATCAGGGCGCCGACCTTGACCGCCTGATCGACGGTATTCTTGGGCCGCGTGGCATAACGCTGGCGCCCGGCGCGCGCGACTGGCTGACGGCGAACCTGGGTTCGGATCGTGGCGTCACGCGGGCCGAGTTGGAAAAGCTTGCCCTTTACGCCGGCGATAATGCACGCCTGGAACTGGCCGACGTCGAGGCCTGCATAGACGACAACGGCCTGCAATCCATGGATCGCATCGTCATGGCGGCGGGCGGCGGCGACCGTGCGGGGCTGGATCGCGCCCTTACCGCCGGCCTGGCCGAAGGGCAAAACCCCGTGTCTATCCTGCGCGCCATGAACTGGCATCTGCAGCGCTTACAGTGGATCAAGGCCGGTCTCGCCGCCGGTCAGGATGGGCGGGGTGCGGCACAGGGTCTGCAACCCCCTGTTTTCATTATGCATATTGATCGTTTCATCGCCCAGGCCAAGCGTTGGTCGGAGCCGTCCCTGACGCGTGGAATGCAGGGTGTTCTCGAGGCAGAGCGCCTGTGTAAGCGAACCGGCACCCCCATGGAGGCGGTATGTGGCCGGGCCTTGCTGCAGATCGCCGCGCTCGGAAGCAGGCGATAGCGCCCTGCCCTGCCGGCCGGCGCCCCCGAATGCGTTTACTCAACCCTCGTTCTTAAGTCGGCGGATCACATCGTCCAGCTGGTCGGGCGAGTCGAACCGGATGGTCAGCGTGCCCGCGCCGCTTGCCTTGGTGCGCACACCCACTTTCAGCCCGGTCGCTACCGCCAGATCATGTTCCAGTGCGGTAATGTTCGGGTCCGATGGCGCCGTGGCGCCAGCCCTGGCGGCCCCGGACGAGCTTGATTTCCGCATCAGGTCTTCCGCCTGGCGGACGTTCAGGCCGCGGCGATGAATCTCGCGCGCCAGTGCTTCCGGGTCTTTCGCGTTGATCAGGCTACGCGCATGGCCCGCGGTAATCTGCCCTTCGTCGAGCATGCGGCGCACTGGCGCCGGCAAACCCAGCAGGCGCATCATATTGGCCACGTGACTGCGGCTCTTGCCAACCGCCCGGGCTAGGGCCTCCTGGTTGTGACCAAACTCCGTCATCAACCGACGATAGGCTTCGGCTTCCTCCAGGGGGGTCAGGTCCTCGCGCTGCAGGTTTTCGACCAGCGCGATTTCCAGCGCGTCGCGGTCGCTCAGTTCCTTGACGAGAACCGGAACATCGTGTTGGCGGGCCTGCTGCGCCGCGCGCCAGCGCCGTTCGCCGGCGACGATTTCATAGTGTTTGTCGTCTTTCGGGTCGCGGCGCACCAGCAAGGGCTGCAGCACGCCTCTTTCCTTAACCGACTCCACCAGGGCCGCGAAGGCCTCGTCGTCGAAATGTTTGCGCGGCTGAAGCGGGCTCGGCCGCAACATTTCGACCGGCAGTGTGCCGACCGGGCGGGGTTTGCCGGACGCCGCCGCCTCGCCGTCGTCCCTGCTCGCCGTCTCTTCGCCTAGAAGGGCGGAAAGGCCGCGGCCCAGCCCTCTTTTTCGTGCGTCATCTGCGGCCATCATGCTGCCGCTCCACGTTCTTCACGCTTCAGCATTTCGCTGGCAAGATGTATGTACGCCTGACTTCCCGCGCAGCGCCAATCATATAACAGGACCGGTTTGCCGAACGATGGTGCCTCTGAAACCCTGACATTGCGCGGTATAACGGTTTTATACACTTTGTCGCCAAAATGGCTGCGCACATCCGATGCCACCATATCACAGATATTGTTTCGCTTATCGAACATTGTCAGAACGACACCCTGGATATCCAATCTGGGATTGAGCGCCCGCCTGACACGCTCGACGGTGTGCAGCAGGTGACTAAGCCCCTCGAGTGCGTAAAATTCGCATTGCAGCGGCACGAATACGGCGTCGGCGGCGACCAGCGCATTCAACGTCAATAAGTTTAGCGAGGGCGGGCAGTCGATCAGGATGTAATCCCAGTGGCCCTCCAGCGCCTTGACGGCATCCGCCAGGCGGTGTTCGCGCCGGCTCATGTCGATCATCTCGACTTCCGCACCGGAAAGCTCGCGGGTCGAGGGCACGACATAAAGTCCCGGCACCGCCGTTTCCATCGCTGCGCTGTTCAGCGTTTCCGCGCCGATCAGCACTTCATAGGTGGTTATCGGGCGACGATCCGCCTCCAGACCCATGCCGGTGCTGGCATTGCCCTGGGGATCCAGGTCGATAATCAATATCTTTTTTTCCGTCGCGGCCAGTGCGGTGCCAAGATTGATGGCGGTCGTCGTCTTGCCGACGCCGCCCTTC
>CAXMQC010000472.1:0-2491 GCA_964195285.1 Akkermansiaceae bacterium | reverse complement strand
GCTATAGCGACGAGTGCTACGAGGACCCCGCCTGGGGCGGCAATCCCGACATGGCCTACGACTGCGGCAAACCGCGCGGCTGGATCAAGAAGGTCGGCTGGAAGGACGGCGAGAAGAAATGGCCGGGCGCCTACAAGGCGGTTCGCAACTTCCATATCGAGAATGCCGCGATGAGCCAGTTGATCGTCGAGGTCGATCTCGAGGGCAAGGATCTCGACGCGGTCGTGGCCGCATGGATGAAAAAGAATGAATCCACCTGGAAAGGCTGGATCAAGTAATTATGTCAGGGCCTCGGGACGGGGCGGCCGGAGGAGGCCGTCCCGCCTTGACTCCCGTTACGGTTCCCCGTCTGCGAGGATTTCGTGAAAGACAGCCCGGTCAAGCTTTCCTGCCGTGGTGTGTGGAAGCTGTTCGGCTCGGACCCCAGCGGGTTCCTGGCCCGGCATAATCATGCGCCGGACAATGCGGCGATCGCCGATGCCGGCCTGATCGGCGCCGTCTGCGATGCCAATATCGAAGTCCGCGAAGGCGAGATATTCATCATCATGGGGCTGTCGGGTTCCGGCAAGTCGACGCTGGTGCGCTGCCTGTCGCGCTTGATCGAGCCGACTGGTGGCGAAGTGATCTTCGACGACCGCGACCTGCTGCGCGCCAGCGAGGCGGAGATGATCGAAATCCGCCGCCACAAGATGGGCATGGTGTTCCAGCATTTCGCGCTGCTGCCGCATCTGACCGTTCTGGGCAATGTCGCCTTCCCGCTGGAAGTCCAGGGTGTCGCCCGCGCCGCGCGCGAGGCCCGGGCGCTGGAAGTCATCGAGCTCGTCGGCCTGAAGGGCCGCGAAAGCTATTACCCGCGCGAACTTTCCGGCGGCCAGCAGCAGCGCGTCGGTATCGCGCGCAGCCTGGCGGTGGAGCCGGAAATCTGGTTCCTTGACGAGCCCTTCTCGGCGCTCGATCCGCTGATCAGGCGCGAAATGCAGGACGAGTTCCTGCGCCTGCAGAGCGTCCTGAAGAAGACCATCGTCTTCATCACCCATGATTTCGACGAGGCGATCCGGCTGGCCGACCGTGTCGCCATCATGAAGGACGGCTGGATAATCCAGATTGGCACGCCCGAGGAACTGGTGACCGCGCCGGCCGACGATTACGTCGCCGAATTCACCAAGGATATCCCGCGCGCCAAGGTGCTGTCGGCGGCGTCGGTGATGGAGCCGCCCGGCGGCGACTATGCGGGCGAGGTCGCTGCGGGCGCCAGGGTGGCCGACATTGCCGCCCAGGTCGAGGCGGCGGACAAGCCTCACGCAGTGGTCAGTGACGGCAACACCGTCGGGCAGATCACCCGGCAAATAGTGGTCGATGTGCTGGTCGGCCGCGAGGTCGGCGGCGGGGGGCGGCCGTGAATCCTGCCCTGTATAGGATCGACCGGCTGGCCCGCAATGGTTGGGTCGTCTGGGCGCTAGCGCTCTCTGCCGCCTGGCTGTTTACCAAATATACCGGCGAACAATTCCCTTGGGCGCATAATTTTCCGCGCGGTTGGATATGGCCGATCCGTTTCGAGATCACCGCCTTCATGAAATGGCTGATCAATGATGCCACGTTCGGGCTGTTCACCTTCAAGGAGCTGACACGGTCCGTGTCCTGGCTGCTTGACTGGCCGTTGACGGTGGCGACCAGCCTGTTCAGCTCCGGTCTGATGAAAGGGCAGGGTTCGTACGCAGTGCAATTGGCGCCACCGCTGGCCTGGACGGCGGTGCTGGGCGTTCTGGTGGCGATGGGTCATTACGCGCGCGACTGGAAACTGGCCATGCTGGTCGGCGGCTGTTTCCTCTATCTGGCGATGTTCGGCCAGTGGGACAGCGCCATGGTCACACTGTCCTCGATCGTCGTCGCGGTGCCGATCGGCGTCGCCGGCGGGCTGATGCTGGGCATCCTGGCCTATCGCAGCCCCGCATTCGAGAAGGCGATCCGTCCGGTGCTGGACCTGATGCAAACGGTACCGATCTTCGCCTATCTGGTGCCGATCCTGTTCCTGTTCGGGTTCGGGCCGGTGGCGGCGATGACCGCCACCATCATCTACGCCATGCCGCCGATGGTGCGCGTCACCATATTGGCGCTGCGCCAGGTTGCGGACGAGACGGTGGATTTCGGCCGCATGGTCGGCTGCAACCGGAGACAGATGACCTGGAAGGTGCTGGTTCCGGCCGCCATGCCGTCGCTGATGGTCGGCGTAAACCAGGTGATCATGCTGTCGCTGAACATGGTGATCATCGCCTCGATAATCGGCGCCGGGGGGCTGGGTTACGACGTGCTCACCTCGCTGCGCCGATTGCAGATCGGCGCGGGAATTGAGGCCGGCGTCGCCATCGTCGTGCTGGCGATCGCGCTCGACCGGCTGAGCCAGGCCTTCGCGACCCGGCCGCCGCCGATGCATCACCAACAACCCAAGGGCTGGGCACGCCGGCATCCGTGGCTTTCCTTCGCCATATTCTGG
>CAXMQC010000471.1:0-2337 GCA_964195285.1 Akkermansiaceae bacterium | reverse complement strand
TCGGCCGCGCCCAATCGCTACTCGATAATCTCGCCCGGCTCGATGCCCCAGAATTCGCCACGGCGCAGCCAGCCGCGGTTGTTCCGGACCTCGACCCGGCACCATTCCACATTGCAATCCTCGATTTCGGCGACGATGCCGGGCTTCAGCGTGACGACCGGCGGCGAGGCGGCGTCGGCGTGGCGGTATAGCGTGCGGTTTTCGCCGGTCACGATGACGTTGCGCTTGCGGGACAGCATGGCGGCGTGGATCCACCCCTCCTGTCCCTCCCAGTCCCGGATCTGGCGCCAGTTTTCGTATTCGGCCATTATTTCTACCGGAATGCCGGCCTGCACGAATATCCAGCGGACCGGGTAATTTTTGCCCGGCCCGCTGCGCACATTGGCCTTGTCCGGCTTGATCGTAACGAAGCGCGATGGCGGCCTGGCGTCGTCGGCCTGACGTGTGCGCACGGCGTTGTACAGCAGGGCGCCAGCAGCCAGAACAATGGCCGCGGCCGCGAGAATGACGATTGTTCGACGGTTCATGGATAGCCGGAGGTTGCGAATCAACTTTGCCTATAATGGAGTCGGCGCCGCGCGGGTCAAGAAACAAGATGCGATATCGGCGATCCCACCCACCGCCGAGGAATGATAGTGAATACTGGACAGGTGCGGGCGGTGTTGTATAACCGGAATCAGGGTGCAAGTTCGAAAGTCGGTGAATGCCAAAAGATAAAATGAATCGCAAGCCGCTGGTTATCGTTACCCGCAAGCTGCCGGATGTCATCGAAACGCGGCTCATGGAGCTGTTCGAAACGCAACTGAATCTCGATGACAAGTCGATGAGCCAGGCCGAGCTGGTCAAGGCGGTGCAAGAGGCGGATGTGCTGGTCCCGACGGTGACCGACCGCATCGACGCCGGATTGCTGTCGCAGGCCGGCGAGAAGCTGCGGCTGATCGCATCCTTCGGCACCGGCGTCGACAATATCGATCTCGCCACCGCGCGCACCCGCGGCATCACCATAACCAACACCCCCGGCGTCCTGACCGAGGATACCGCCGACATGACCATGGCGCTGATCCTGGCCGTGCCGCGCCGCCTGACCGAGGGCGAGCGGCTGTTGCGTTCGGCGAACTGGACCGGCTGGAGCCCGACCTCGATGCTGGGCCACCGCATCTGGGGCAAGCGGCTGGGCATCGTCGGCATGGGCCGGATCGGATCGGCGGTGGCGCGCCGCGCCCGCGGATTCGGCCTGTCGGTGCATTACCACAATCGCCGCCGCGTCCAGGAAGAACTGGAGCAGGAGCTCGAGGCGACCTACTGGGAGAGCCTCGACCAGATGCTGGCCCATATGGATATCGTCTCGGTCAACTGCCCCCATACGCCGGCAACCTTTCATCTGCTGTCGGCGCGCCGCCTGAAACTGCTGCGCTCGCATGCCTATATCGTCAATACCAGCCGCGGCGAGGTGATCGACGAGAACGCGCTGGCCCGCGCCCTGACAAGCGGCGATATCGCCGGCGCCGGGCTGGATGTGTTCGAACATGAGCCTGCGGTAAACCCGAAATTGCTGAAGCTCGACAATGTGGTGCTGATGCCGCATATGGGGTCGGCGACGATCGAGGGCCGTGTCGATATGGGCGAGAAGGTCATCATCAATATCAAGACCTTCGCCGACGGCCACAACCCACCCGACCGCGTCATCGAAACCATGTTCTGAGTTTGGTCGATCGCGCTATGTTCAGCGTTGCGCGACGCCACCCTTCGAGGCGGCCTCCCCGCCCGCCATTATTTCCTATCCCACATCCGCGACAGACATGAATGAAGGCTGTGCCGTGACGACGAGAGCGAACCAGCGCGAACAGGTAGGTAGTCGATGCGGATGACACTGCGCCGTCACCTGTCGGAATTGCTGCGCCTAGCGGCGCCGGTGGTTGTCGCGCGTACCGGCATTCTGACCATGGCGACGGCCGACATCGTCATGCTGGGCCATTACCGGGCCGAGGATGTCGCCTGGTACGGCATCGGCATGACGCCGTTCATCGTGCTGCTGTTGATCGGTATCGGGTTGCTGACCGGGACCCTGGTGATGACCAGCCACGCCCGTGGCGCGGGACGGCTGGAGGATTGTGGCCCGGTCTGGCGGCGATCCCTGCCCTACGCACTGTTGATCGGTCTGGCCGGCACGGTCATCTGCCTGTTTGCCGAGCCGTTTTTCCTGGCGATCGGGCAGTTGCCCACGATCGCCGCGGGTGGCGGCGCGGTCACGGCAATTGCCGGCCTGGCGCTGGTCCCGACCCTGATCCATTCGAATTCCACCTATTTCATGGAAGGGCTGGGCCGTCCCTTACCCGG
>CAXMQC010000470.1:0-2620 GCA_964195285.1 Akkermansiaceae bacterium | reverse complement strand
ACGGCGCCGGTCGGCTAACGCGCCGTGACCGTCGATTGCGATGCGGCGGAAAACCGCCGCAAGTCGGCATTTGACGACTATTAATGCACGCCATTTTGTGGTATGCATAGGTGTCCGTTACCGTCGAGTGGTCGGCTGGGGCGCTGCATCGGTGCTCCGGTTTAATCACGGTCCGAACGGCCATGAAACATGGCCCAAACGGCTCCGACAGCCAGATCGATCAGGGAGACGAACATGGTGGGCGGTCCGCCGTGCGGGTGGATTTCCGCCGCCGATCGGGCTCCGTTACGGGGCAGAGGGGCAATTTCCGCCGCGCGATCGGGCTTCGGCTCGGCGGTGTGGCGGCTAGTGTGATCGCGTGCCGTACGGCACGGTGATCGACGTGCCCTGCGGCCGCCACGGGAGCTGGCGGGCGGCGCAACGCTAAACCGAGGGTTGGAGATAATTTTAGCATGGCCAAGCAACAAGACTTTGCCGCGAACGAATTCGTTGTCTATCCGACGCATGGTGTAGGCAGGGTCCATGGCATCGAAGAGGCCGAAATCGCCGGTTGTCATTTGGAGCTCATCGTTATCCATTTCGAAGCCGACCGTATGACGCTGCGCATCCCGGTCGCCAAGGCACAGAATTCCGGCCTGCGGCCATTGTCCTCTCGCGACCAGATGAGGAGCGTGCTGAAGACGCTGCGAGGCCGCAGTCGTGTCAAGCGAACCATGTGGAGCCGCCGCGCCCAGGAATATGAAGCGAAAATCAACTCGGGCGACCCGGTGTCGATCGCCGAGGTGGTGCGCGACCTGCATCGTAACGCGGATCAGCCCGACCAGTCCTACAGCGAGCGGCAGATTTACCAGGCGGCGCTCGATCGCCTGGTGCGCGAGTTTGCGGCCGTCGAGGAACTCGACGAAAACACCGCGACCGAACAGCTGGAAGCAATGCTTCAGGCCGCCTGACGGCGGTCTCCTAGAGAACACTTGCGCCGGCCGCCATTTGGCGCGCCGGCGCAGCCACACCGGGCAGAGCCCATGCGCGAAACCAACACCATCGCCAGTATTCGTGAAACTTCGCGAATCTGGGCAATAGGCTCGGTGCATGGCGATGCCGGTCGGCTGGCGGCGATTCATGGCGAGCTGGAATCCCGGTTGCACCAGGGCGATGTGCTGGTCTATCTGGGCAATTATCTCGGCCGTGGCGAGGGGATCATCGAGACAGTCGATGAATTGCTCGATTTCAGGCGCCGGGTGCTGGCCCATCCGCCACTCCGTTTCCCGAACGATATCGTCTATTTGCGCGGCAGCCAGGAAGAGATGTGGCAGAAGCTGCTGCAGCTGCAATTCGCCAGCGACCCCGTCTCAATTCTAAAATGGGTTATTTCGCGCGGGGTCGACGCCACGCTGACGGCCTATGGCGGCAGCATCGACGAGGGTAATTACGCATCGACCGGTGGGACGATGCAGCTCAACAACTGGACGCGTGCCTTGCGCGAGGCCCAGCGCGCCCACCCCGGCCACGATACGCTGATGGCGCATCTAAAACGTGCGGCGGCCTGTGAGAACAGCAGCCTGCTGTTCGTTAATTGCGGTGTTGACCCGCAACGACCGCTGGCCGCCCAGAGCGACGCCTTCTGGTGGGCGTCGGGCAGTTTTGACAGCATCAACGGCACCTATGAGGGGTTCGCCCGGGTCATCCGCGGCTTCGACCCGGAACATGGCGGCTTCACGCAAACCAGTTTCACGGTGACATTGGATGGTGGCTGTGGTTTCGGCGGCAAACTGATCGCCGCCTGTTTCGCGCCGGACGGATCGATTCTCGACAGTTTCGAATGTTAAAACCATATTGAAGTTCGCGGGTCGCCGCATGCAACCGCGGGGGCAACGGTAAAACCCTCTGACAATTGCGTGATTTGCCGGATATACCGCGTATTTCCGCCGTAAAATATTCTCAAAAATTGGCATAACTCGTTGATCGTCATGGTGTTTTTCGCCAGGAGGCGGTTCTGCCGCGGACCGGCAAAAATAGTTGACTAACGTACTAAGTCTTTTGCTATATTGACCCTGTTAACTTTATCGCGTGATTCACATCGGGAAGGCTGGGAATAAGGTCTGGCCTGGACGGAAAATGGCCCATATAGACGATCCAAAAACCCAGCGCGCCAATCTGGATTACATCAAGACTTCCATGAAAGAGCCGCTGCTCGAACGCGAAGTGGAATTCGAGCTGGCCCGGCTTTGGCGCGAAGAGGGCGATGAAATCGCCCTGCACAAGCTGGTCCGCAGCTATATGCGCCTTGTGGTCAGTACGGCCGGCCGATTCCGCAATTACGGGCTGCCGATGGGCGACCTCGTTCAGGAAGGCAATGTCGGGTTGATGCAAGCGGCGGCCCGGTTCGAGCCGCAGCGCGAAGTTCGGTTCTCGACCTATGCCACCTGGTGGATCCGTTCGGCCATGCAGGATTACGTGTTGCGCAACTGGTCGATCGTGCGCACCGGTACCACGGCGGCCCAGAAATCGTTGTTCTTCAATTTGCGCCGCCTGCGCGCACGTATCGAGGACGCCTCGGGGTCACGGCTCGGCGACGAAGGCCGCAAATCGATCGCCACCCAGTTGAGGGTAAAAATCACCG
>CAXMQC010000469.1:0-3739 GCA_964195285.1 Akkermansiaceae bacterium | reverse complement strand
GGGAAGTTCCAGCGTCATTGTTCAGGTCATGGAACATCCGAACGTTCGCGCCGCCATCGGAGAGTTGGCGGCCAGCGGCATCCCGGTTATTACCATCCTGACGGATCTGCCGAGGGCGGAAACCGTTGGCTATGTCGGCCTCGACAATCGGGCCGCGGGACGCGCCGCCGGGCTTCTGATGGGCCGGCTCTGCCCGGAGCCCGGGAAAATCGCAATATTTTGGGGCGGTCATCTCTATCGCAGCCATGAAGAACGCGAGATGGGGTTTCGCACCGTACTGCGCAGCGAGTTTGGTCATTTAAGGATGCTGGACGATATCCAGGGATATGACGATCCCCGGAAGAATTACGAAATGGCCACGGAACTGCTCGCCAACCACGATGATTTGAAGGGCATTTATAGTGTTGGCAGCGGAAACAGGGGCATCGAAAAGGCCATGCTGGAAAGCGGCCGCAAGGACGACGTGAACTATGTGGCGTTCAATCTGACGCCGCTGACCACGCAATGCCTGCTCAGCGGTGTCATGGATGCCGTGGTGCATCAGGACATGGCGCGCGTGGCGGTTATTGCGATCAGCGCGGTCGTCGATAACGTCGCCGGACGACCGGCGCGTTTCGACAACATTCCGATTGAAATTATTATGCGCGAAAGTATCCGCGAGTGAATCACGCGATCCTCTTACCGAACGCCGGCGGGTCCTAAACCATTTCATTGATCGCGGCTATGCCGCCGGTGATTTCGCAAATACCGAACCAGTGGATTGAATCGTACTGATGGGAACAAAACAATCGATCAAGCTTGGCATGGTGGGTGGCGGACCGGGATCCGGGATCGGCCCGGCCCATCGCCACGGCGCCAGCATGGACGGCGCCTTTACGCTGATCGCGGGGGTCTTTTCGAGGGACCCGGACAAGAACGCGCAAATGGGCGAAACCCTTGGGTTGGACCCGGAACGGGTCTATGCCGATTTCGAAACGATGGCGAAGGCGGAGAGCAAACGGAGCGACGGCATCAGCGCGGTGAGCATCGTCACCCCGAACGATAGCCATGTACCGGCCAGTCTGGCATTCATCAATCAGGGTATTCACATCATTTGCGATAAACCGCTGGCGACGTCATTGGACGATGCGATCACCGCGTACAGCGCGGCCCGGTCTCGCGATGTCATATTCGGCCTGTCTCACATCTATAGCTGCTATGCCATGGCGCAGGAGGCGCGGGAACGGGTCAAGGCCGGAGAGCTGGGCGCGTTGCGGATGATTCAGTTGGAATATGCCTCCGGCAGCCGGACAAGGCTGGTTGAGGCAGAAGGCGACGCCAAGGCGCAATGGCGAATGAATCCGCTGATCGCCGGGCCGTCATCGGTGCTGGGCGATATCGGCACCCACGCCCATCATCTTGCGCGGTTCTTCACCGGCCTGGAGCTGGACTCGGTATCCGCCGACATCCAGACAATGGTGTCGGGGCGGACCGGTCACGACAACGCCAATGTGAATCTCCGCTTCGAGGGTGGCGTGCGCGGACAAATGTGGGCCAGTTTTGTTGCCGCCGGCCTCGGTAATGGATTGCGCATCCGCGTATTTGGCGACCGCGGCAGCCTGGAATGGGCCCAGGAAATGCCCAACGAGTTGTGGATACGGCCGGACCGTGAGCCGCAGCGGCTGATGCGGCGCGGCGAGCCGGGGCTGAGTGACGCCGCGGTCCGCGCCAGCAGAATGAAAATTGGCCACCCCCAGGGTATCCTCGAAGCCTTCGCCAATTTTTACGCGAATGTCGCTGTGGCCATTCACGAAAAGACCCCCGGACAAAATACCGACGGTCACCAGTTGGGTTTCGCCACCGCCCGAGACGGCGTGCTCGGCATGAAATTCGTTGAGGCGGCAGTGGAATCAAATGCGAATGATGGTGATTGGGTCGATGCGACGGTCGATTTCACGGCGATTGACCCGGTGGGGCAGTAGTCGCAATTCCGCCGAACTGCTCCAGCGTCTGGGGAACTGGGTGTTCGTCCTGTTCATTGCCACTTTGATGCATCAAGATCGTTATTTGATGTTTTTTTTACCTCTGTTCATGGAACCGAACGCATCGTGCTCAAATTTTTGATGTTCAGCATTGAGCTTCGGGAAATATGATGCAAAGACATCGCGCGATCATGCGGGCCGGTCTTGCGTCCCGCAAACGGCTGCGATCTGTATAACCGGGAAAATCAAATGAAAAATATCGGTGTAATTGGCCTCGGAGACATGGGATCCGGGCTGGCGAAAAACCTTATCAAGGCGGGATTCACCGTGCGCGGATGCGACCTCAGCAAAAAGCGGCAAGCGGATTTCACGGCGATGGGCGGCGAGAACATGTCATCGGCCGCGGATGTCGGCGCTCAATCCGACGCGGTCTTCGTCATGGTCATGAATGGCGACCAGGCCAAGGCGGTCATTCTCGGTGACGGGCTGGTCTCGACCATGAACCCCGGGGGCGTGGTTCTTTTGACGGCGACGATCAAGGCCACGGAGGCCCGTGAAATAGGCGCGGCGCTGGACGGCACCGGTCTCGACCTCATCGACTCTCCGGTAAGCGGCGGCTTTCCCGGCGCGCAATCGGGAACCTTGACGATGATGGCGGCGGGAACCGACGCGGCGCTGGAGAAATCCCGGCCCGTCATGGAAGCCGTCGGCAAGACGATCCATCGCGTGGGCGACGAGGCCGGCATGGGTCAAACCGTCAAGGCCTGCCTGCAATCGCTGATCGGCTCGATCTTCTCGGCCACCTTCGAAGCCTCTGCTCTGGCGGCGAAGGCCGGCGTGAAGGGCCAGGTGTTGTACGACGTGTTCAGCACTTCGGGCGCCGGTTGCGGCGTTGCCAACACGGCGCTTTCCAACATCATCGACCGCCAATTCGTCGGCACCGGTAGCCACATCGCGACAATGTACAAGGACCTGACCATCGCGATGGATATGGCCCGTGAACTCGGCGTGCCGCTGTTCACCGCGGGGACGGCTATGCAGTTGTTTCAGGCCGGCAAGACCAAGCATCCGGATGCCGACAACTGGGTCGTCACTCGGATTATGGAAGACATCGTCGGCGCCAAGCTGGCGCGCTAAACGGAGCAAATTTCAATGAAACTGGGTGTTATTACCGACGGCATCAGCCGCGACTTCGCGCATGCGCTGGGTGTCATGGACGAGTTCGGCCTCGAATACGCCGAAATGCAATTTCTGTGGGACAAGGAAGTCGGCGACCTCGACGCCGACGAGCGCAAGCGGGCGCTGGAATTGGTCAGGAAGCACGAGAAGAAGGTGTCGTGCATCTCGCGCCATGTCTTCGGCGGCATGCCTATGAATACAAAGGCCGGCGACGCGCTGCATACCAGGCATATGGACGGCCTGAAGCGCTGTATTGATATGGCGCATGAGTTCGGCTCGCCGCTGGTTCGGATCATGAGCGGCAAGAAGGAGATGATCCTGTGGGGCGACCACGGCGCCGAGCACTGGAACGTCGCCAAGGGGGCCTGGGATGCCATGCTGCCGCTAATCGCCCCGGCCATTGAACTTGCCAAGGCCGAGGGGGTCACGCTGGTGGTCGAGACCGGGAACGGCACCATGATCAATTCATGCTGGACCGGCCGCAAGCTGATCGACGACCTCGATGCCAAGGACACGCTCAAAATTCTCTGGGACCCGGCCAACAATTGCTGGGCGCACGAGACCGCCTACCCCGATGGCTACGAGACTATGAAGGGTGG
>CAXMQC010000468.1:0-2033 GCA_964195285.1 Akkermansiaceae bacterium | reverse complement strand
GCCAAGGGCGTCTTCGAGGGTTTTGAAGGCTTGTTTCAGCGCTTCGATATCGCGCAGGTCGCATTGCAGGAAGGTCGGCGCCGATCCGCCCGTGTCGGCCAGGGAATCGACGAGCTGGTTCGACGCGTCGGCGTCCAAATCAACAAAGCCGACTTTCGATCCTTGTGCGCAAAACTGTCTGACCGTTTCCGCGCCGATACCCGAGGCACCGCCGGTAATGAACACGGTCCTTCCTGAAAGGCTTGGGTAATTCGCAAATTCCATCGGACTGTCGCTCCGCTTAGATAGGTACGCTGATACTACGGTGTTAGGCAGGCAGAAAGATCATATTTTTCAATTCAATATGCAATTTTTTTACAAAAAAACACGAGCCAGAATTATCTCCATACCGAACCGCGGGCGGGTCAATCCTGAAATAGTCTAACTCAGCGCCACCCATCTGTTTTCCCGCGCCGACTTAAACAAGCCGTCGACGACGCGCATATTCTTTATCGAGTCTTCCAGGGGAAACTCCGGCGCTTCGCCCGATCGCAGGCAACGCCCGAAGGCCTCGGCCTGGAGCCGGTACTGGTCGGTCGCTTCGAAACTTTCCTCGACCGCCGACAGGCCACCGAGCTGGGAGCCGTCATCGACGAAGATGCGGGCCGGCCGGTCCGGCGGGGCGTTGAAGGGGATCTGAATATCGATCCGCCGTTCGGTGCCGAAGACCTGCACTTGCTGACAGGCCACGATTTGGGTGCTGCAAACAAAACTGGCCTGACCCTCGGCAAATTCGAGCAGGCCGGTTGTCATGCGGTCAGTGCCGAATGCCGGGTCTTTTTCGATCACGCCGAGAACCCGCAGCGGTTCGGCATCGAACAGGAAGCGTGCCGTGACGATCGGATAGACGCCAATATCGTAAAGCGCGCCGCCGCCTGCCTCCAGGCTGTTGCGAATGTTGGCGGGATCGTCGTTGAAATAGCTGAATGCACATTGAACGGCGCGAAGGCGCCCGATGGAGCCATCCCGCGCCAACTCGCGAGCGCGCCGCCACTGCGGATGATGGCGCACCATGAAGGCCTCGACGACAAGGACGCCGGTACGGTCGCGGGCGGCAACCAGTTCTTCGAGCTGGGCCGTGTCGAGCGCGATCGGTTTTTCGCAAAGCACATGCTTGCCCTGTTCGGCCGCCTGAATCGAGACGGGCACGTGGAGATGGTTGGGCAGCGGATTATAGATGGCCTCGATCTCCGGATCGGCGAACAATTCCTCATAACTGCCATAGGCGGTCGGGATGCCGAGTTGCGCCGCCGCCGACTCGGCCCGGCCGAGGTCGCGCGAGGCGATCGCGGCGATATCACAAAGCGGGCTCTCGATCATCGCCGGGACGACCGTCTTGAGCCCGATTTTGGCGGTGCTGACGATTCCCCATTTGACAGGTTTCATTGGAAGTCCATTCGAGTTTGTTCCAGATATTGTTTCGTGGCGCCGAGACGGGCCGGGTCAGGTTGGCACCGATGGAGTTCGAACTGCTCGAGATCTATACCGAATCCTCGATTTTTGTGGTGCAAAACCGGCAAGACAAATAGTGTCGTTGTCGACGGTCATTCGAACAGGACGCTGACCTCGGGTTCGATCTCCATTTTCAGGCCAGGTATCAATCTCATCATATCCTTCATGTCTGCGACGGTCTGGTCCTTGTTCGCGGCCATTGCCGTCATGGCCTCCTCGCTATTCAGAAATTCGGCGAAGGCGATGTCGACCAGGGTCACACGGTTGCCGTCGAGATGGGTGGCGTTGCTGTCAATGACTTGGCCGGCGACGTCCACATGGATCGACATGCGCATGTCCTTGAAGGCCATTTTCATCATTTTCATCGCTGCTTCCTGTAGTTCGGGTGTTTGCGCCGCGGAGGTTTCGTCGACCGAGAGCGCCTCGGTGGTCTCGACGGTGCGAGACCCGTTTTCATCGACCGGCCAGTGAATCGTGAGTGCGGCTGGATAGCCGGGCTGCATGGAGAAGGTGGTGAAACCGCCTTCCTCGGACTCGCCGCC
>CAXMQC010000467.1:0-1764 GCA_964195285.1 Akkermansiaceae bacterium | reverse complement strand
TATGGGAGACCGACCTGAGAGCGTTGAGCCCGATACCCGGCAATATGGTGGTACTGGACCGGGAACTTAGAGTGGGCCTGGGCGCGCCGGATGTTCGATATCTGATTGCGGTTCGGGGCAGGAATGCCGAAGAAGTTCTTGCCCGGCAGGAGGCACTGCGCCCGTTGCTCGATAGCTTGCGCGCCGGCGACAATCTTGCCGCCTGGCGAATGGCCGCCGATCTGCTGCCCAGCGCCGCCGAGCAGCGCCGCCGACAGACCGCATTGCCGGCAGGCGATGTATTGCGCCGCCGGCTTGCCGAGGCGGTCGATGGCACTAATTTTCGAAAGGACGCCTTCACCCCCTTCCTGACCGATGTAGAACGCATGCGCACCGCACCGCCAATTACGTTTGACCTGATGGTGTCGGGCGATGCCGGGGATTTGATCAAGCCTTGGCTGAGTTCCCGGGCCGGCGGCATGACAGGGGTTGTCATGCTTTCGGGAATTGGCGACCCCGGTATCGTTGCCGGCGCGATCGCCGGAGCGACAGTCGATGGAGCGGAATTCGTCGATCTGAAAGGTGAAACAGACCGGTTGGTCCAGTCGTTCCTCGAGTCCAGTCTGTTGTGGCTGTTGGCTTCGCTGCTTGCGGTTCAAATTGTCCTGTATGGCGGATTACGGCGGGTGGCCGCGGTCGCCCGGGTCATGGGGCCCGTACTGATTTCCCTGGTAGCCACCCTGGGATTGCTGGCTGCGCTCGATGTCCCGATATCCGTATTCCATATTTTGTCGCTTATTCTTGTCGCGGGACTGGGAATGGATTACGGATTGTTCTTCTCGCGGCACGGCGATCAGGGGACCGTAACCTTTCGCGCCGCAATCTTATGTAACCTAACGACGGCATCCGTATTTTCCGTTATGGCATTTTCGTCGATCCCCGTATTGCATGGCATTGGCCTTACCGTGGCGGTTGGTTCCTTCCTGGCGTTGATCGCAAACGCGGCTTTTGCAAGGTTTGTCGAATGACCGACTTTTTCAGCCCCGCCATTACCGCCTTTACCACCGTCAACTGCCTTGGGGCCGGTTCGCAGGCGACTGTCGATGCGTTGTGGCAGGGGAAATCGGGACTGCGGCCCTGTGATTTCCCTGGCACTGATTTCGAAACGCATATCGGCATGGTCGACGGGCTGGAGGACATAACCGTGCCGAATTCGTTGGCCCGTTATGACTGCCGCAATAGCCGGCTGGCACTAATGACGCTGCAGACCGACGGATTTGCCGATTTGGCGCGGGACTGCCTTGCCCGGCGGGGCGCGCGGCGCGTCGGCCTGGTAATGGGTACGTCGACGTCCGGCATTCAGGAAGGCGAACGCGCCTTCGCGGAACGTACCAACGGCGACCTTCCGGGTTGGTTCGATTACCGCCATAGCCAGGACGTCCATGCCACCACGGAATTCGTCGGCGCCTGGTTGGGGATCGAGGGACCCTGCATGACCGTCTCCACGGCCTGTTCTTCAAGCGCCAAGGTCTTCGCCGACGCCACCCAGCTTTTCGCCCACGATATTTGCGATGCGGTCGTGGTGGGCGGCGTTGACAGTCTTTGTTTGTTGACCCTGTACGGATTTCGCTCGCTTGAATTGACGGCGACTGGCGCATGCCGCCCCAATGATATTGACCGCGACGGCCTGTCGATCGGCGAGGGTGGCGGATTCGCCCTCGTGGAACGCCCCAGCGGCGCAGCACAGACGCTCGCCCTGTTGGAAGGGGTCGGCGAGAGCAGCGA
>CAXMQC010000466.1:0-9041 GCA_964195285.1 Akkermansiaceae bacterium | reverse complement strand
GTGGAGTAAAACGTACAATGAGAGTATTAGCGTCGATCAGGCCCGCGTACGGTTGGTGCGTTTGCGCTCGGGCGAGACGTGAGTCGTCGACGCCCTCCACGCCACGAACTTCGCGTTCCATGTAGATGAGTTCGTCCACGTCGTTCGTCATGTCGGCGATGAGTGCGTTCGCCGTGGCCCTGTTATCCGCGTAGGCCGCTCCGTTGCCCGCCTGTAACCACATATTTTCCGCCCTTTTTGGACAGGTTGCCGCAACGGGTTATTCCACCTTGACTTGGATTTTTTGCCTAAGTATGGTGCCCGCGCTTTGCAGCGCGGCGACGGTAAATCCAGGGGGCCGAGATGGGTGAAGACAATAGACCGCCCTCGCTCGATAATCTGGAAGAACGGCTCCGCGCGGCGCGGCGGCACCGGGGAGCCGATAGCCAGCAAAACGGAACTCTGTCCGGCGGCCCGCCGGGAATGAGCGGTTTGGGCTGGGCCCTGCGAATCGGGGTGGAAATGGTGTCCGCCCTGGTCGTGGGAGTGGGTATCGGCCTTGGCTTGGACTGGTGGCTTGAAACAAAGCCCTGGTTCCTCGTGGTGTTCTTTCTGCTGGGCTCGGCGGCGGCGATGCTGAACGTTTATCGCGCCGCCATGGGCTTCGGGCTTGCCGTCGGTTACAAGAAGCCGGATGATGGCGGGCTTGGGCAGGAAGATACGGTGCAGGGCAACAATGCCGGCGCGACCGGCGAAGCGGAATCCGAAGATGATTCCGAGGATACGGAAGGCGAGAGGTAGGCGAGGTCAAACGTGGCAAGCCCGATTGAACAGTTCCAGATTCATCCGATCGTGCCGATTCATATCGGTGACGTTGATCTGTCCTTTACGAATTCCGCGCTCTCGATGTGCATCTCCGTCGCCGTGGCTTCGGTGTTCCTGGCCTTCGCCGCGCGGCGCCGGGCGCTGGTTCCCGGGCGCTGGCAAGTCATGGCGGAAATGGCCTATGAATTCATCGCGAACATGATAAGGGACAATGTCGGCGACGCCGGACGGCGCTACTTCCCCTATATCTTTACGCTGTTCATGTTCATTCTGTTCGGTAACCTGCTTGGCCTGATTCCGGGCGCCTTCACCTATACCAGCCATATCATCGTGACCCTGGCGCTGGCGCTGACGGTTTTCGTGGCGGTTACCATGGTCGGTATCGTCAAGCACGGGCTGCATTTCTTCACTTTATTCGTGCCCTCGGGCGTGCCGGCGCTGATGATGCCGCTGATGATCCCGATCGAGGTGATCTCCTATCTGTCGCGCCCGGTCAGCCTGTCAATTCGCCTGTTCGCGAACATGATGGCCGGCCACACGATGATGAAGGTTTTCGCCGGTTTTGTCGTGCCGCTGGGCGCCGCCACCTTCGGGATCGGCGGATTGGCGCCAATTGCGATGGATGTCGCGCTGACCGGATTCGAACTGCTCGTCGCTTTCCTCCAGGCATATGTCTTCACCGTGTTGACCTGCCTGTACCTTAACGACGCCTTGCATCTCCACTAGTACGAGTTGCACTAGGGCAATCGTACTTCTCATCAATTCTCTGGACCAATAAACGGGAAACAAGACAATGGAACTCGAAGCCGCGAAGATGATCGGCGCAGGCCTGGCCGTAATTGGACTGTCTGGCGTGGGTGTTGGCATCGGCAACATCTTTTCATCGCTGATCAGCTCGATCGCCCGCAATCCGGCAACCCGGCCGCAGATCTTTCCGATGGCCATGCTGGGCTTTGCGCTCGTCGAGGCGGTCGCGCTGTACGCCCTGCTGATTGCGTTCCTGGTTCTCTTCGGCTGAGGCTGTGGGGCACGGTCTTCGGACTGCGCACCCACCCCAGGAAACAGGACATTCGGGAACGAAGCGATGGCCGCACAGCTAAGATCCACCTTATTGACCGGTGTCGCGGTGCTTGCCGCGGCGCTGCCTTCCCTTGCCCTGGCGGCGTCGGAAGGCAGTGACACGCTGCCACAGTTCGACTCTTCGAAATTTGCCACACAGCTGTTCTGGCTGACGATTTCGCTGGTTATCTTTTTCTTCATCATGCGCAACAACGCCTTGCCGAAGATCGAAGATGCGCTGGAATCCCGCCGCCGCAAGGTCGATGACGATCTGGACAAGGCGTCCACCCACCGCGAAGAGGCCGAGGCCGCCATGGCGGCTTACGAAAAGGCGCTGGCCAACGCGGCCGAGCAGGCCAAGACCATTCACCGGGAGGTCGCCCAGGAAGTTGCCGAAAGCGCCTCCGCGCGCCGAACGGCCCTGGCCGCCAAACTGGCCGAAGATACCAAGGCAGCCGAAGCCCGCATCACCGCAGCCAAGGAGCCGGCACTCGCCAGCCTGCAGGACGTCGTCATCGAGGTTGTCCAGGAAGTCGTCGCCAAACTGGCGGGGCTGAAGGTATCCGGCGCCGATGCCAAGGCCGCCGTCACCGCCACCTTGAAGGAAAAGACGTGATGGACGCTTTGATGCACAGCACGACGTTCTGGGTCGGCGTGGCCTTCGTCGTCTTCATTATTGCAACCTTCAAGCCAGCCAGGCGGATTCTTACCGGCGCGTTGGACGCTAAAATCGCGAAGATCCGCGAGGAAGTCGACGAGGCCCAGCGCCTGCGCGAGGAAGCCCAGGCCACGCTGGCCAGCTATCAGCGACGCCAGCGTGAAGCCATTCAGGAAGCCGAGCAAATCGTCGCTCATGCCCGCGAGGAAGCCGAACGGGCGAAGGCGAGGGCCGCGGTCGAGTTGGAGGAGGCAATCAGCCGGCGCGAGCAACAGGCGGCCGACAAGATCGCGCACGCCGAGGCGGCGGCGCTTGACGAAATCCGCGAAAAGGCCGTCGATATGGCGATCGACGCCACGGCCAGACTGCTGGAGAAAAAGTTGGCCGGCGAGGCCGGTGAACAATCCGTCGCCGACGCCATCAAGGACATTCCGAACAAGCTGCACTGAGGCTGGTCAGGCCCGGATGTCAAGGATCGTAAATCCGCGTCTAGCTTTCCTCGTCCGTGCAACCGTTGTGCGAGAGCCATGTCCCAGTTTTAGCCCCGGCCCTCATCGTGGAAACCTTTGCGCGGGCTGGCGATGGGGTGGAGAACAGCGATATTAGGTTACCTTCCCTATCCACGCGAACCTCATCCTGAGCCTGTCGAAGGATGTGTTTGCGAGGAGCCGCTATCGCCGAAAGCCCCGTTTCCCGCCCTTTTTAGAGCAAGTCAGGCTTCCCGCAAAAATATCCTTCGAGTGGCCCATCCTTCGACAGGCTCAGGATGAGGGCTTTAAATCTGGTGACGAAATCAGCCCGCGCCAAGGTCTCCAGGATGAGACACGTGGGGAAAGGGTAAGCAGGTCGGGAGTTTTACCCCTGCGCGTCGGTGAATGCCTTGTACGCCGCGGCGTCCATCAGTTCATCCACTTGCGCCGTATCGTTCAGGCGCATCTTGAAAAACCAGCCATCCTCCTCAGGCGACTCGTTGACTTTCGCGGGTTCGTCGGCCAGGGCGTTGTTGATTTCGACGATCTCGCCCGACAGCGGCACATAGATTTCGCTGGCCGCCTTAACCGACTCGACAACGGCAACCTCGGCACCGCGCTCGACCGTGCGGCCGACATCGGGCAGTTCGATGAAAACCACGTCGCCCAGCTGTTGCTGCGCAAAATCACTGATGCCGATCGTGGCGATATCGCCATCCACCGACACCCACTCATGTTCCTCGGAAAATCGAAGATCGCTACTCATGACGCAAAACCCCCGTTTACTGTACAGTCCAGATTATTCAACGCAAAGCGCTTGTCAATGCCGGGATCAATAGCCGAACTTACCCTTGTTGTAGGACAATTCTTCCTTGGTCAATTCGAAACCCAGATAGAGTACAAAATTTCGCACATTGCTGTTGTCGGGCCGGGGTACCGAAATTTCCAGTTGGTCACTGTATTGCAAGCCGCGCCGGCCCAACGGAATCCTGGTCTGCACCTGGAATGCCTCACGACGCCGGACTACGGGATCAGACCCACCGCCGGCCACCCATTCGGCAACCGCGACGAAGTAATGGTAATCCACATTACCTTCGGCCGATGCCGCGCCGCGGAACACGTCCATCGCGATGTCCAGTTGGATCTCGATTTCGCCGCCGTCGAGATCGTAGGCGCATTCCCCGGCCACCCGCATCATGCGGGCCGTGAACAGTATGTCGGTGGCGTCACGGCCCGGGCCATCGCGAAAACGCGTCAACTCGGAGGGTTCGCCCAGCACCTTGGCAGCGGGACAGGGAACCGCATCCTCGGCTTCATCGTTGGAACAGCCGGCGACAAGAACCGCGACGGACGCAATGGCAACCCTGCGCAACAGCCAGCGAATGGCTTCAGACAAGAATCTTTCCTCCGGCCGAGCCGAGCCGGCGGCGCCTGTCTGGTTTCATTGTCGGTTCAGCCATTCCTGCGCGCCTTCGGTTTCGGACTTGCGTCGGTCTGTGATAGTCTGCCTCGGCCCGTGGAGACCTGCTGGAAAAGCGTGATTGACGAGCCGGCGTTTGCGATATTAAAGAGACGCCGGTGCTTGCACAAGGCCCGCAGCGGGTGGGCGCCAACCTAATTGCGATCCCTTGCGTGACGGAGTTTGACAGTGAATACCAGACGTGAACCTCTAACGATCCTACTGGCAAATCCGCGCGGATTTTGCGCCGGTGTGGATCGCGCCATCAAGATCGTCGAGGTCGCATTGGAGAAGTATGGCGCGCCAGTCTATGTCCGCCATGAGATCGTCCATAACCGCCATGTCGTTGAGGATCTGGAGGCCAAGGGCGCGGTGTTCGTGGACGAGCTGGACGAAGCGCCTGACGACCGGCCGGTGGTATTTTCCGCCCATGGCGTACCGAAAAGCGTACCGGCCGAGGCCCGGCGCCGGCGCATGATCTATCTCGATGCAACCTGCCCGCTGGTCAGCAAGGTCCACCACGAAGCCGAGCATCATTTCCAGTCGGGCCGCCGGATCATTATGATCGGCCATTCGGGCCACCCGGAGGTCATTGGTACCATGGGCCAGCTGCCCGCGGAGGCCATCATCCTGATCGAAAATGTGAAGGCGGTCGGCGAGTTGGGGCTCCCGGTGGATACGCCAATCGCGTATATCACGCAAACGACCCTGTCGGTGGACGATACCGCCGATATCGTGGATGCGCTGAGGACCCGATATCCCGCGATCCACGGCCCGGGCAAGGAAGATATTTGCTACGCCACCACGAACCGTCAATCGGCCGTCAAGGCGATGGCCCCGCAATGCGAAGCGATGATCGTCGTGGGGTCGCCGAATTCATCGAATTCGCAGCGCCTGGTGGAAGTGGCGACAAGCAAGGGTTGCGACAACACTTTCCTGCTTCAGAATGCCACCGCGCTGGATTGGTCGCGGCTGGACGGCGTAACCAGGCTGGGTATCACGGCCGGCGCATCGGCCCCCGAAATTCTGGTGCGAGAGCTTATCGACGCCTGCCGCGAACGCTACGACGTGACGATGGAAACCGTTTCAGTCGGCGAAGAGACTACCCATTTCAACCTGCCACGCGCGTTGAGCGCCTGACGAGCGGACAATGGACACTGGTCAAATGGGTCTTTATCAGCGCTCCTTGGTATAGGTGATGGCGGTTTACACCGAAGTCGGCGACGAAGATCTGGAGGCCTTCGCGGAGGAGTACGATCTCGGCTCCGTGCTGTCCTGCAAGGGCATCGCGGAGGGGGTGGAAAACACCAACTACCTGATCCATACATCGACCGGCAGCTATATCCTGACGCTATACGAGAAACGCGTGGCGGCGGCGGATCTGCCATTTTTCCTGGAGCTGATGGAGCATCTGGCGGGCAAGGACATCCCCTGCCCGACACCGGTCCACGGCAAGGACGGCAACGCGTTGAGGGAGCTATGCGGCCGCCCGGCCGCCATCATTACCTTCCTCGACGGGATGTGGCCGCGGCGCATTCGCCCCGAGCATTGCGCCGGCCTCGGCGAGGCGCTGGCACGGCTGCATGTGGCGGGGCAGGATTTCGCCATGTCCCGGCCGAATGCACTGACGTTGGATAGCTGGCGGCCGTTGTTGCAGGCATCGGTCCCGCGCGCCGGCGAAGTACAGCATGGACTGGCGGAGATCCTCGAAAAGGAACTGGACTATCTGGAAGCCAACTGGCCGTCCGGTTTGCCGTCAGGCATCTGCCATGCCGATTTGTTTCCCGACAATGTGTTTTTCGTCGGTGACAAGCTGTCGGGGCTGATCGATTTCTATTTCGCCTGCAATGATTTCTTCGCCTACGACCTGGCAATTTGTCTGAACGCTTGGTGTTTCGAGCGCGACCGCAGCTTTAACATCACCAAGGCCCGCGCCATGCTGTCGGCCTATCGCCGGGTCCGGCCGTTCTCGGAGTCCGAGCTGGCGGCCCTGCCCTTGCTGGCCCGCGGCTGCGCCCTGCGGTTTCTGCTGACCCGCCTTTACGACTGGCTGCACACGCCCGCCGGCGCGCTGGTAAAGCCGAAGGATCCGTTGGAATATTTCACGATTTTGCAGTTCCACCGGGCCGTAACCGGCCCCGGCGCCTACGGGTTAGTGGGGTAAATCAGACGGATGGTATCCATGGGACGATCTTGCGAAGTCATCCGGCAAGGCGCGGGGCGCGCCGCGATGCCGGCGCATCGCAATCGGCGCGCAACGCGGCCGGTGGGCTCGCAAGACCGCCCGAAGGGTCGCGTATCCTGCCCCCTCGGTGCGTCGGACGCGCTTGACGATGCGCAAGCATCGCCCGCACGCGCCCTCCTGCCGAGGAGACGGGAAACACGATCCCATGGGTACCATCCGTCTGATTTACACCACTTGACTAGGAAGTAGGACTTGGCGAAGCAACGGGTCGAAATATTCACCGATGGGGCCTGCAGCGGCAATCCCGGCCCCGGCGGCTGGGGCGTTTTCCTGCGCTGGAATGGCGTCGAGAAGGAGCTGTCGGGCGGCGAGCGCGAGACGACCAACAACCGCATGGAAATGATGGCCGCCATCAAGGCGCTGGAATCGCTCAAACGCGCGGTGCCGGTCGACCTTTTTACCGACAGCATTTACGTCCGTGACGGCATTACCAAATGGCTGCCCGGGTGGAAGGCCAACGGCTGGAAGACCGCGGCGAAAAAGCCGGTAAAAAACCAGGATCTGTGGCAGCGGCTGGAAGCCGCCTTGCGGGACCACGATATAAAATGGCATTGGGTAAAGGGTCATGCCGGCCATCCGGAAAACGAACGTGCCGATGAACTGGCGCGATCCGGTATTCCGGGCCGTTAACAAAAAGAGGCGGGGAGCGATAATGAAAGAAAAGAGGGGCCTCTATCCGGAGATCGACCGCCGCGTTTCGGGCCATCTGGATGTCGGCGACGGACACCAGGTCCATTACGAGGTTTGCGGCAACCCGGAGGGCAAGCCGGCTGTTTTCGTGCATGGCGGGCCGGGCGGCGGGATTACCGGGACCTATCGCCGCCTGTTCGACCCGGCGGCCTATCGCATTATCCTGTTCGACCAGCGCGGCTGTGGGGCCAGCACGCCACACGCCTCGCTGGACTACAACACCACCTGGCATCTGGTGGCCGATATGGAGCGCATCCGCGGGCATCTCGGCGTTGAACGCTGGCAGGTGTTTGGCGGCTCCTGGGGCAGCACCCTGGCGCTGGCCTACGCCGAATCGCATCCCGAGCGCGTCACCGAGCTTGTGCTGCGCGGCATTTTTATGCTGCGCCGGAAAGAGATCGACTGGTATTATGGCGGTGGCGCGGCGGCGATCTTCCCCGACGAGTGGGAAAAATACTGCGCGCCAATCCCCGAAGGCGAACGCGGCGACATGATCGCCGCCTATTACAAGCGCCTGACCAGCGACAACCGCGATGTGCGGATCGAGGCGGCGCGCGCCTGGAGCATGTGGGAGGGCGCGACGATATCGCTGCTGCCCGATCCGGGGCGGGTTGCAGGGTTCGGCGGCGAACGTTTCGCCGAGGCCTTCGCGCGTATCGAGTGCCATTATTTCATAAATGGCGGGTTTATGGAGAGCGATGGCTGGCTCTTGGACAACGTCGATCGCATCCGCGAAATCCCCGGCGTCATCGTGCAGGGCCGCTATGACATGGCAACGCCTGTAACCTTCGCCTGGGATCTGCACAATGCTTGGCCGGAAGCCGATTTCCGCCTTGTCCCGGACGCCGGCCACGCCTTCTCGGAGCCCGGCATCCTGCACGAGTTGATCGAGGCGACAGACCGCTTCCGTTGAAACCAGACCAATGGTACGGGCGGCAGCACGGCTTTAGACGGCGTCCAGCATTTTTTCGGCCGCCGATACGTCGAGGACCGGACCGTCTTCAACGGCGATAGTTTGTACGACACCGTCATCGACGATCATAGCAAAGCGCCGGCACCGCGTGTTATAGCCGCGCGCGGACATGTCGGCGTCAAGCCCAATCGCACGGGTCAGTTCGGCGTTGCCGTCCGCAAGCATTTCCACCGCCCCGGCGGCGCCTTGGTCCTGGGCCCAGGCTTTCATAACCCAGGCATCATTCACAGACAGGCAAGCGATCGCGTCAACGCCCTTCTCGGTGAAGGCCCCGGCCCACTTAATGTATCCTGGCAAATGCTGTGCCGTACAGGTCGGCGTGAACGCGCCGGGCAACCCGAACACCACAATCTTTTTTCCGCCGAAATAACCTTCTGCCTCGAATGATTCAATTCCATCGGCGCCCACGCGGAATAGGGTCGCATTCGGTAGTTTGTCCCCAGCTTTAATGGTCATGTCCAAACCCTTTTTTCATATGGTCCTCGATTGATTCGCGAAAGAATTCCGCTGCATGGAAAATAGGCGGCGGACGCGACGTGTCCAGCCTGCAACATGATCTATTTCGCCGCGATCCCGCTTGCCCCGGCCGCCTCCTCGATGGCGGCGATGACTGTGTCGGTCACCAGGAATTCAGGCAGCACCACGCCAGCGGGCGCATGCGGCCCGTAGACCGCGTCGAAGGG
>CAXMQC010000465.1:0-4130 GCA_964195285.1 Akkermansiaceae bacterium | reverse complement strand
CCGGAAAATCCCACCGCCGCGTAGAGGCCGGGCGCCAGTTCGTGCAGGCCGGGCAGCTTGGTGGGCGAGACATCCAGCCAGCCATGCCAGAAATAATCGAAGCTTATCGCGCCGAGATAGGGAAAGACGCCGTTCAACCGCCGCGCCAGCCAAGTGGCGCTGTCGCGGGCGTTGTTGTTGACGCCCAGGCCGCCGCCGCCGCCGATGATCAGCCGGCCGGCGGCGTCGAAGAAAAAGAAGAAGCCGGAGCCGAGTTCCGCGAAACTCTGGCCATGGGGCAGCATGCGGTTTCGGATGTCCGGTGAGATCGGCGGCGTCGCGCCCAACACCGAGGCGACCGGGTAATAGGCCTCGTCGAGCCCGGGCCAGAGCCCGGACCGGTGCGCATTGGTCGCCAGCAGCACCGCGCGGGCGCGGACATCGCCCCGGGCCGTCGTCAACCGCCACCCGGTGCCGTCGCGGGCGATCCCGGTGACCGGCGTGCGGCCATGGACCGCCGCGCCGGCCGTTTGCGCCGCTCGTGCCAGGCCGTGCGCGAATCCCAACGGCTGCAGATTGCCGCCCTCATGGAACATCAGCGCCGCCTGGAAGCGGTCGCTGCCGACCTGCGCCGCCACGCCCGCCTCGTCGAGCATTTCGACCGCCTTGCCGCGCCGCGCCCATTGCGCCGTCTTGTCGCGACAGGCGGCGAGTCCCTTGTCGTTGTCCTTGCGCACGACGGTGACCGTGCCGGCCTGGCGAGCGTCGCAGTCGATGCCATGCTTCTCGATCAGCCCGAAGACGAAGGCGCCGGCGCCGGACTGGAAATCATTCAACCGTTCGCCGTAATCCGGACCGTATCGCGCGGCCACCGCGTCGGGCGTGTGATAGGTCCAGTCCGGGGTGCAGTGGCCGGCATTGCGGCCGGACGCGCCCCAGCCAGGTTCATAAGCCTCGAGGACGGTGACCGCCTTGCCGGCCGCCGCCAGATGCAGGGCCGTCGACAACCCGCAATAGCCGGCGCCGACGATGGCGATATCGGTGTCGATATTGGCGGCAAGGGCGGGACAGTCCGGTGCGGGGGCCGCGGTGACAGACCACAGAGAGTCCTCCAGTGGCGTCCAGGACAGGCGCTGCGCCATTCTTCGTTCTTACAGCGCGAGGGCCTGGTCGAGGTCGGCGATGACATCCTCGACGCTCTCGATTCCGATGGACAGGCGCACCACGTCGGGGCCCGCGCCGGCGGCGATCAGTTGCTCTTCGGTCAACTGGCGATGGGTCGTCGACGCCGGATGCAGGATCAGCGACCTCGTGTCGCCGATATTGGCGAGATGGCTGACCAGCTCGACGCCCTCGACCAGTTTCACGCCGGCCTCGTACCCGCCTTTCAGGCCGAAGGTGAAGACGGCGCCGGCGCCCTTCGGCAGGTATTTCCGCGCCAAGGTCCGATAAGGGCTGGAGTCCAGCCCGGCGTGGGATACCCAGTCGATCGCCGGGTGATTTTCGAGCCATTGGGCCACGACCAGCGCGTTGGCGACCTGGCGTTCAATGCGCAATGGCAGGGTCTCGATTCCCAACAGTGTCAGCCAGGCATTGAAGGGCGATTGGCTGGGACCCAGGTCGCGCAACGTCACCGCATGGCTGTACAGGGTAAAGGACAGGTCGCCGAAGGTCTCGGCGAAGGTCAGGCCGTGATAGCCCGGTTCGGGCTGAGACAGGCTGGGAAACTTGTCGTTCTGCAGCCAGTCGAACTTGCCGGAATCGATCACCACGCCGCCCACCGCCGTCCCATTGCCCGACAGGAACTTGGTCGTCGAATGCACGATCAAATCGGCCCCGAACTCGATCGGCCGGCACAGATAGGGCGTGGCCAGCGTGTTGTCGACGATCAGCGGGATGCCGGCTTCATGGGCGATCGTCGCGACGGGTTCCAGATCGACCACAACACCGCCCGGATTCGCCAGATTCTCCAGGAAGATCGCCTTGGTCTTCGGGCCGATGGCCCGGCGGAAATTATCGGGCTCGTCCGGATCGACGAAAGTCGCGTTCCAGCCGAATTTCTTGATGGCATGGCCGAACTGGTTGATCGATCCGCCATAGAGCTTGTTGGAGGTGACGAAATCGTCGCCCGGCGACATCAAGGCGAACAGCGCCATGATTTGCGCCGCATGCCCCGAAGCGGTCGCCGTGGCACCGCGCCCGCCCTCCAATGTCGCCATGCGTTCCTCCAGCACCGACACCGTCGGGTTGGTCAGGCGTGAATAGATGAAGCCCGGAAGCTGTAAATTGAACAGCGAGGCCGCATGGTCGACATCGTCGAAAACATAGGACGTGGTTTGGTAGATCGGTGTCATGCGGGCCCCGGTCACCGGGTCGGGCGAGGCGCCCGCATGAATTGAAAGCGTCTCGAAACCGGGCTTGTTGTCGCTCATACCCTCAAATCTTTCGTCTCTTGCTTGAAATCACGCCGGAATTGATGCCGTTCCAGCTCAACTCGCCATGCAGGCGGGCATATTCGATTTTGGGACAGCGGTTCATGACCACCCTCAGCCCCGCCGCCTCGGCAAGGCGCGCCGCGTCGTCGTTTCGCACGCCAAGCTGCAGCCACAAAACCTTCGCGCCCACCCGCACCGCTTCCTCGGCGTAGGCGACGCACTCTTCCGACTTGCGAAAGACGTCGACCATGTCGATTTTGTCCTGGATGTCCGCCAAGCTCTTGAACACAGGTTCGCCCAAAATCGATTGACCGTGGGCCGTTGGATTGACCGGAATGATCCGAAAACCCTTCTGCTGCAAATATTTCATTGCGAAAAAACTCGGCCGGTTCCAGTTGGTGCTGGAGCCGACCATGGCGATGGTCCTCACCTCGCCAAGGATATTGCGGATATAGGCGTCGCTGTAGTCTTTATGTTCGATCGTCGGCGGCGTGCCGTCCATCATTTGTGCTTCCAGACCGGTTTTCGCTTGCCGATGAAGGCGTCAATGCCCTCGCCGGCGTCGTGGAACATCATGTTACAGGCCATTTCTTTCGCCGCATAGGCATAGGCCTCTTCCATATTCATTTTCATTTGACGATAGAACACGCGTTTGCCGGCGGCAACGGCGGCTTGGGATTTCGTCGCGATGGCGCCCGCGATATTGGCGATCATTTCGTCCAGCTGTTCCGGTGCCACGGCGTAGTTGACCAACCCCGCTTCCACCGCCTCGTCAGCGGCTATGAACTCGCCGGTAAACAGCATCTCGAAGGCTTGCTTGCGGCCGAGATTGCGCGACAGGGCCACGCCCGGCGTCATGCAGAACAGCCCGACGCCGATTCCAGAGGTCGCGAAGCTGGCGTCCGTCGAGGCGACCGCGAGATCCGCATTGGCGACCATCTGGCAACCGGCCGCCGTGGCGATCCCGTGGACGCGCGCGATCATCGGCTGGGGTATGCGCTGCATCGCCGTCATCATGCGGCCGCATTTGGCGAACAGATGCTCATAATAGGCCTGGTTGGGATTGCTCCGCATTTCCTTCAGGTCGTGGCCGGCGCAGAAGGCCTTGCCCTCACCGGCGATGACGACGACCCGAACGGATTTGTCTTCGGCGATATCGTCAAGGCTGTCCTGCAAGGCATCCAGCATGGCTTCTGACAATGAATTATATTGCCGCGGCCGGTTCAGGGTGAGCCTGCAGATTCCTTCGCTGTCCTGTCTAAGCAGAATTGCCTTCTGCTGCGTCGGTTTTCTGGCGGCGCTGACCATCACAATCTCCTTCGGCTAGCCACTCCCGTTGGCCCGGGATGCTACGGTTTCCCTTACGCAATGCAAGGGATATTGGCAAGCACGCGACAATAAGCCATAACGGCGGCCATGAAAATCGAGGCGCCCCGTATCACCATCGCCGAGTTCGACGCCCTCTGTGCCGCCGAGCGCGGCATGGTGGAGCATTATGGCTTTGTCACCGATCATATCGGTTATGGCGAGGCGCGCGTGCGCCTGCCGATCGACCACGCCCATATCCGGGCAGGGGGCACGGTATCGGGACCGGCGATGATGGCGCTGGGCGATTTTGCCGTCTACGCGCTGGTCATGGGGTTGATCGGGCCGGCCCGTCTGGCCGTCACCACCAGCCTCAATATCAATTTTCTGCGCCGGCCCGCGCCGGTCGAT
>CAXMQC010000464.1:0-2256 GCA_964195285.1 Akkermansiaceae bacterium | reverse complement strand
ATGAAGGTCGGATCGTCCATCGCCCGGGCGACGCCAATGACGTCATCGATGCTCAGCACCGATTTGCCGCGCGCGATGGTATAGAGATGCGTCTGAGTCAGCGCCAGCAGCGTATAGCCGTCCTTGGGGCGAGACTTGGCGTAAGCGTGCGCCTTGGCGCCCGAACCGCCCCGCTTGCTGACCACTTGCATATCTGTCTTCAGGATGCGGCGCGAGCGGATCATCATCATCCGCGCGGTCGTATCGGTGCCCCCGCCATATTTCGAATGGATAACGACTTGAATGTTCTTGGACGGAAATTTATCCGCCGCGCTCAAAGCGGCCGGAGCCAATAAAATTGCCGCACCCGCGGCCATCGCAATCAATTCTTTCCTCATCCCTATTTCTCCTGAGAAGTTAATTTTCCGCTGAAACTCTTGTTCTAGACCATCTGGTCTAATTCTTTTGGATGGACACTCTTACTCAACACGTGAATTTCACTGCTGCCAACCCCTAATTTTTCCTGTTTATTGCCGCTGTGACGATATTGTCATGTGAATCTGTCGGGAGCGAAAACAAAAATGAGTGATCGTCGGCGAACCGCCTTAATCACCGGATCTCCACGGCGTGAACTGGCCGACCGTGGCGCGGCGATGTAGGACAGTTGCCACTGTACAGGATGAGAATTAGATGGCTGTCGAATATGGGGCCACGCCCCTCGATTTGAGGATTACCGAAGACCTATGCGGTTTTCTCGCCGGCTTCACGTACGAGGAATTGCCAGCAGCGGTCATCCACGAGGCCAAGCGCGGCGTGCTCGACTGGATTGGTTGCGTGATGGCCGGCAGTCAACATCCCACCCTAGCCAAGACCATGGCCGTATTAACCGCCGTAAGCGGCAGGGAGCAGGCGACCGTGTTTGCCCATGATCTGAAACTCGGTCTTCTCGAAGCACCCGTCGCCAACGGGCAAATGGGACATATTCTCGATTTCGACGACACCCATATGGATGGCGTCATCCTGCATACCAGCTCGCCAGTGCTAGCCGCCCTGTTTGCCTTAGCGGACGGCCGTGCTACGGACGGCCGCGCCTTTATTGGCGCCTATGCCGCCGGGTTCGAAGCAGGCGTTCGCACCGGCAAGGCGGCGCCGGCCCATCATGCCGGAGGATGGCACCTGACCGGCACGCTGGGAACCATAGCGGCCGGTGTCGCGGCGGGCCGATTGCTCGGCCTTGACGGTGATCGGTTGACCTATGCGGCTGGTATTGCCGCGACACAATGCGCCGGGATGCAGCAGAACCGAGGCACCATGTGCAAGTCGTTTCATGCCGGTCGCGCCGCGTCCAACGGTGTTATGGCGGGTCTTCTAGCCGAGCAGGGGTTCGACAGTTCGCCCGAAATCATCGAAGGTAAGCGCGGTTTCTGCCGCATATACAGCGCAACCTCGGCGCCGGATGCCGTACTAGACGGGTTGGGGGATCGCTGGGAAATCATTGCCAACGGATACAAGCCCTATGCCTGTGGCGTCGTTCAGCATCCCATGATCGATGCCATGATTGCTCTTGGCCGCAAGACCGGAACGGGGGCGGACGGGATTGAGCAGGTCGAATTGAGCGTTCATCCGGATGTTGTCACGATCACCGGAGTCGATAATCCTCAGACGGGCCTCAAATCCAAATTCAGCCTGACCCATTCCGCCGCTGTTGCCTTCCTCGATGGGGAAGCCGGAATTGCCCAGTATAGCGATCAGCGGGCAACGGCGGCCGCTGTGGTCTCGCTTCGGGAAAATATCGTCATAGACACCGACGATACGTTTCGACGCGATGAAGCGGCGGCCACCATCCGGACCTCCGATGGCGCTTCTTCATCCGTTCATATCGATCATGCCACCGGGACTGCCGCCAATCCAATGTCCGATCAGGCCATTGAAGCCAAGTTTCTGTCGAACGCGGAACCCGTGATTGGCTCACAGCGGGCGCGGGCGATCGCCGATATGGTATGGAAACTGGACAGCTTGCCGGATATGGGTGATTTAAGCGGCGCCTGTGCGTGAAAGGCGATATGTGCTCAGCGCTCTTCCCACCGGCCCGCGGCCGCGTCGTCTTCTTCCCGGGCGGCGACCCACTTTTCACCGCTTTGGGTGTCTTCTAGTTTCCAGAATGGCGCTTTGGTCTTGAGCCAGTCGATCAGGAACTCGCAGGCCTGCAGCGACGCCTCCCGGTGAGACGACGCGGTGACAACCAGAACAATGCGATCGCCCGGCAGAAGCTTGCCG
>CAXMQC010000463.1:0-10369 GCA_964195285.1 Akkermansiaceae bacterium | reverse complement strand
CAGATTACCCTGTTCGCCGCGCGCGAGAAGGATTCCGACCGCCGCTGCGACATTGAGGCCGGCATGGCCAAGCTGCTGGCGGCGCGCGTCGCCTGGGCCAATGCCGACAACGCCCTGCAGATCCACGGCGGCAACGGTTATGCCGAGGAATACGAGATATCCCGCGTGCTGTGCGACGCCCGCATCCTCAACATCTTCGAGGGCGCCGCCGAAATCCAGGCCCAGGTGATTGCCCGTGGGCTGTTGAGCGGGCGGAACTGAAGTCCACCGCCGTCAGGCCGCCTTCGGTATCACCGACGACAGATAACTGCCGCGCGCCATGAGGAAGGCCAGAAGGCGCGCCGGATAGTCGTGCCCCACCGCGTCGCGGATCGACGGGCGCTCGGCCAGCGCTCCCCGCCAAGCGGCGAGCTTGGGTTTGCCGCCGAGAATTCCGAAGTCACCGATCTGGTCGAAAATGTCGAAATATCTGAAGACCGGCCCGTAAACTGTGTCGACGAGGCTGAACCGGTCGCCATCGAACCAGGGCCCGTCGCCGAGTTCGGCCTCCAGGCGGTCGAATTTTTCGGCCAGCAGGGCCGCCTTCGTGTCCAGTCCCGCCTTATCGGGCGCCCTGTAAAACCCGGCAATGTCGTTGAGGATCGAGGATCCGAATTCGATCCAGGCGCGATGCCGGGCGCGGGCGCGGGGATCGCTGGGGTGAAGGGGATTGGGCTGGGTATCCTCGAAATATTCGAGAATGACGTTGGATTCGAAGATCCGGTCCTCGCCAATCTTCAAGACCGGCACTTTTCCAAGCGGCGAGATGGCGGTGAACCAGTCAGGCTTGTTCGCGAGGTCGATATAGATGCGCTCGAAAGGCACATTTTTTTCCGTCAGGGCAATTGCGGCCCGTTGCACATAGGGACAGAGGTGATGGCTGATCAGCGTAAGCCGTGAGTCGGAGTTAGCTTGGCTAATTGATCCAAGAGGTTCATATTTCATGTGTTTTCCTTTGTATATGCAGCTGCATGTTTATATATATGCGATTGCATGTATAAAATGTCAAGCTTGATGCAATTGCATATATCCCCTATATTAGTAAAATGATCACCAGACCCTCGAAAATAGCGGTCCGCGCCTGGGCGCTGCTTGTGAAGCAGGGCCAGCAGATTCTTCAATCGGTGGAGCGGGACCTCAAAGCAGCGGGATTGCCGCCGCTGTCATGGTATGACGCGCTGCTCGAACTCAGACGCGAGGAAACCGGCCAGCTGCGGCCCTTCGAACTCGAGCAGCGAATGCTGCTTGCGCAATATCATATGTCGCGGCTGATCGGCAGACTGGCCAAGGCCGGCTATGTCGAGCGGCTTTCCTATGCCCAGGACAGGCGTGGCCAGATCATCGGCATCACCGATGCCGGCCGGTTTTTGCTGACCCGGATGTGGCCGGTCTATGCGGACGCCATTCGTCGCCATCTGTCGGAAAAAATTAGCGACGACGAAGCGGCCGTGCTCGCTCGTATACTGGGCAAGCTCTAATACCAAGGCACGCCATCACCGCCGGGCACACGGAAAACTCCTTTGGCAATTTAGCGCCCGCCGCGCTATATCCCTCGGCATGTCTACCGGCCTTGCCATCCTGCTTTTCGCCGCCATGGGGCTTACCGTGCTGGTTCTGTTCGCCGGTCTGTTCTCGATGGCGCGCGGCGGCGAGTTCAACAGGAAATACGGCAACCGGCTGATGCGCCTGCGGGTCCTGTTCCAGGCCATCGCCATCGCGATACTGGCACTTGTCCTCTATTTCGCGAAACTTGGGTGATACCGTCATGGTGAAGCTGACGAAAATCTACACACGCGGCGGCGATGCGGGCGACACCTCGCTGGGCGACGGCGCACGCGTGCGCAAGGACACAGTGCGCGTCGAGGCCTTTGGTACCGTCGACGAGGCGAATTCAATCATCGGGCTGGCGCGGCTGCACACCGACGGCGGCGTCGACGATATCCTGGGCCGGGTGCAGAACGATCTGTTCGATCTGGGCGCCGACCTGTGCCGGCCCGAAGACGGGCGCAAAGGCGAGGGCGGCTTGCGGATCAGCGCCGGCCAGGTGGAGCGGCTGGAAGGTGAGATCGACCGGCTGAACGCCGACCTGGCGCCGTTGGAGAGCTTCATACTGCCCGGCGGCACGCCCGCCGCGGCCTATCTGCATCAGGCCCGCACGGTGGCACGCCGCGCCGAACGGCTGACGGTGGCGCTGGCGGCGCAAGAGACCGTCAACGATCAGGCCGTTAAATATCTGAACCGGCTGTCGGATCTGCTTTTCGTGATCGCCCGCCACTGCAATGACGGCGGCGCGCGAGACGTTTTATGGACGCCAGGAGCCAACCGCTAGGGCGTTTCCGACAGGCGTGGAACCGGCCCGGCCAGGGGGCCGTTATGCTGCGACTGCGAAAAAGTCTTCCGCATTGCCGCACCCATTGTCTTGACAGGGGTTTTACCGGGTCCTAAACAGGGGCGTTTTTCGCTGTTGCGTAAACTCCATACAGCCGCCGGGAGCCGCCATGAAAGTTCTTGTCGCCGTCAAGCGGGTGATTGACCCGAACGTGAAGGTCCGCATTAAGGCGGACCAGAGCGGGGTCGAGACCGCCAATGTCAAAATGGCCATGAATCCGTTCGACGAGATCGGCATCGAAGAGGCCATCCGCATGAAGGAGGCCGGGACCGCCGAAGAAGTGGTGGCGGTGTCGATCGGGGCACAGCAGGTGCAGGAAACCATCCGCACCGCGCTGGCCATGGGCGCCGACCGCGGTATTCATGTCAACACCGACGCCGCCGTCCAGCCGCTGGCCGCCGCCAAGCTGCTGAAGGGCGTCATAGAGAAGGAACAGCCGCAGGTCGTGATCCTGGGCAAGCAGGCGATCGACGACGATGCCGGTCAGACCGGCCAGATGCTGGCCGCGCTGCTGGGCTGGAGCCAGGCCACTTTCGCCTCGAAGATTACGCTGGGCGACGGCGAGGCCGAAGTTACCCGCGAGGTCGATGGCGGGCTTGAGACCATCAAGGTGACGCTGCCGACGGTGGTCACCACCGATTTGCGCCTCAACGAGCCGCGCTACGCCTCGCTGCCCAATATCATGAAGGCGAAAAAAAAGCCGATCGAAGAGATGAGCCCGGCCGACCTCGGCGTCGATCCGGCGCCGCGCCTGACCCTGCTGAAGGTTGTCGAGCCGGCCAGGCGCCAGGCCGGTATCAAGGTGGAGACCGTCGCCGAGCTGGTCGACAAGTTGAAAAACGAAGCGAAGGTTATTTGAGCCATGAGCATCCTGGTTCTAGCCGAACACGACAATGCCGAGCTGAAGCCGGCGACGTTGAACACCGTCACCGCGGCCGCGGCCATCGGCGGCGACATCCATGTGCTGGTTGCCGGTGAAGGCTGCGGCGCGGTCGCCGAGGCGGCCGCCGCGGTCGATGGCGTGTCGAAGGTGCTGGTCGCCGACGCCGCCGAATACGGCCACCGGCTGGCCGAGAACATGGCGAACCTGATCGTCGGGCTGGCCGACGGTTACAGCCACGTCGTGGCGCCGCACACAACCTCGGGCAAGAATATCCTGCCACGCGCCGCGGCGCTGATGGATATACAGCAGGTCTCGGACATCACCGCCGTAGTCTCGGAAGATACCTTCGAGCGGCCGATCTATGCCGGCAACGGCATCGCAACGGTCCAGACGAGCGACGCGAAGAAGTTCGTCACCGTGCGCACCACGGCCTTCGAGCCGGCGCTCGCGGAAGGCGGCTCGGCCGCCACCGAGCAGGTCGCCGCCGGCGGTGACGCCGGGCTTTCCAGCTTCCTGCGCGCCGAAGTCAGCTCGTCCGAGCGTCCCGAGCTGACCTCGGCCAAGATCATCATTTCGGGTGGCCGCGGCATGCAGTCGGGCGAAAATTTCGACATGCTGGAACGCATCGCCGACAAGCTGGGTGCGGCCGTTGGCGCCAGCCGCGCCGCCGTCGACGCCGGCTGCGTGCCCAATGATTATCAGGTCGGCCAGACCGGCAAGATCGTCGCCCCCGACCTCTATGTCGCGGTCGGCCTGTCGGGTGCCATCCAGCATCTGGCGGGCATGAAGGATTCCAAGGTGATCGTCGCCATCAACAAGGATGAGGAAGCGCCGATTTTCCAGGTCGCCGATTATGGCATCGTGGGCGACCTGTTCGACGTCATCCCCGCGCTGGAGGCGGAACTGGACAAGCAGTTGTAACCCGGTCAATGTACAGCCGAATTTTTCAACAATAACGGGGTTTCGACCTTGCAGATAAAGACTATCGGCATTATTGGCGCCGGCCAGATGGGCAACGGGATCGCCCATGTCGGCGCGCTCGCGGGGCGTGACATCCGGCTGCTGGATGTCGAGCAGGACCAACTCGACACGGCCGTGGCGGTCATTGAAGGGAATATGGAGCGCCAGGTCCGGCGCGAGGTGATCTCCGCCAAAGACAAGGCCGCCGCGCTGGCCCGCATCAAGACCGGGCTGGACTACGCCATGTTCGGCGATTGCGACATGGTGATCGAGGCCGCGACGGAAAACGAGGAGGTCAAGCGAACCATCCTCAAGACGCTGGTACCCCATTTGAACGAAGACGCGCTGGTGGCGACCAACACCTCGTCGCTGTCGATCACCCGCCTGGGCACGGCCACCGACCGCCCGGAACGCTTTATCGGCATGCATTTCATGAATCCGGTGCCGCTGATGAAGCTGGTCGAGCTGATTCGCGGGCTGGCCACCAATGACGAGACCTTCCAGGCGATCCGTACGCTATCGGAAGAGTTGGGCAAGACCACCGCCGTTTCCGAAGATTTCCCGGCCTTCATCGTCAACCGCATCCTGCTGCCGATGATAAACGAGGCGGTCTATACGCTGTATGAGGGCGTCGGCGGCGTCGAGGCGATCGATACCGCGATGAAGCTGGGCGCCAACCATCCGATGGGGCCGCTGGAACTGGCCGATTTCATCGGGCTGGATATCTGCCTGTCGGTGATGCAGGTGCTCTATGACGGCCTCGCCGACACCAAATACCGGCCCTGCCCGTTGCTGGTGAAATATGTCGAGGCCGGCTGGCTGGGCCGCAAGACGGGCCGCGGCTTCTACGACTACGGCGGCGATATCCCGATCCCGACGCGCTGACGCGCGCTAATTACCCGAAGTTACTTTCTTCGCGCCGGGGCGGCAGTCGCAGTCGGCCTTTTCCATTTCGTCCTTGCCGCCCGCATCGAGGTAATGGCGGATCAGCGCGACAACCTCGTCGGATTCCCATTCGGCATAGCCGAGCATCTGGCCGACCATGTTGCCGTCGCGATCGATCAATATGGTCCAGGGCAGGGCGCGCACGCCGAAGGCGCGGCCCAGCTTCATTCGCGGATCCAGGAACAGCCCAAGCCGGTTCACATCCAGTTTTTTCAGGAAGGGCGCCGCGACCGCGGCGCCGCCGCGATCCTGGCTGACCGCCAGCACCAGCAGCCCCTCGCCGCCCAGTTTCGATTGAAGCTTGTCCAGCGAGGGCAGTTCGCGCACGCAGGGTGCGCACCAGGTTGCCCAGAAATTGACCAGGATCACGCGGCCCTTGAAATCGGCGAGGGTCAGTATCGTGCCGTCGCCCGCCTGAAAAGCCGTTTGCGGCGCTGGCCGCGGCGGCTCCGTGAAGTTAAACTGCTCCGTCCAGCCGCTGACGGGTGGCGGTTCGCTTGCAAAAGCGCTATTTCCGGACCATAAACCGGTCGCAACGCCGATAGACGAAACCAGGGCCAGAATGCACAGAACTCTTTTCATAGGTCTTCCCGAACGGAGTAGCGGGCCATGAGCGCCAACGATACAAGCGCCAACGCGATGTGGGGCGGGCGGTACGCCACGGGTCCTTCCGATATCATGGAACGGATCAACGCGTCCATCGGCTTCGACCAACGGCTTTACGCCCAGGACATCGTGGCATCCAAGGCCCATTGCGCGATGCTTGTCGACCAGGAAATCATCGGTGCCGAAGATGGCGCCGCGATCCAGGGCGGGCTCGATCGCATATTACAGGAAATCGAGGCCGGGACGTTCGAATTCAAGACCTCGCTTGAAGACATTCACATGAATGTCGAGTCGCGCCTGGGCGAATTGATCGGCGATGCCGCGGGACGGCTGCATACCGCCCGCAGCCGCAACGACCAGGTGGCGACCGATTTTCGGCTGTGGCTGCGCGACGAGATCGACCGGCTGGACGGGCAACTGAAAGACTTGCAGGCCGCCCTGATTGAAAAGGCCGAGGCCGAGGCGGATACGCTGATGCCGGGCTTCACCCATCTGCAATCGGCGCAGCCGGTGACGTTCGGACATCATATGCTGGCCTATGTTGAGATGTTCGGCCGCGACCGGGGCCGGCTGGCCGATTGCCGCAGACGGGCCAATGAATGCCCGCTGGGCGCGGCCGCGCTGGCCGGCACATCCTTCCCGATCGATCGCGGCAAGACGGCCGCGTCCCTGGGCTTCGACGCGCCGATGGCCAATTCGCTGGATGCCGTATCGGCGCGCGACTTCGCCCTGGAATTCCTGGCCGCGGCGGCAATCTGTGCCACCCATCTATCACGCTTCAATGAAGAAATCGTGATCTGGTGTTCGGCCCAGTTCGATTTCGTCCGCCTGACCGACGCCTTCACCACGGGGTCGTCGATCATGCCGCAGAAGCGCAACCCGGACGCCGCCGAACTGGCACGCGCCAAGGTGGGCCGCGTGGTCGGCGCGCTGGTTGGATTGATGGTGGTGATGAAGGGACTGCCACTGGCCTATGGCAAGGACATGCAGGAAGACAAGGAACCGGTATTCGACGCCGCCGATTCGCTGTGGCTGGCGATCGCCGCCACCGCCGGCATGGTGCGCGACATGTCGGCCAATCGCGACGCCATGCGCACAGCCCTGGTGCCCGGATTTCCGACCGCCACCGATATCGCCGACTGGCTGGTGCGGGTGCTGGGCATGCCGTTTCGCCAGGCCCATCATGCCACCGGGCGCATCGTCTCGCTGGCCGAGGGAAAAGGCTGCCAGCTTGCCGACCTGCCGCTCGACGCCCTGCAGGCGGTCGAGGCCGGGATCACCGATGATATTTATACCATCCTGTCGCCCGAGGCGTCGGCCGCGAGCCGGACCAGCGCCGGCGGGACGGCGCCGGCCAATGTCGTCAAGGCCGCCGCGGCGGCTAGGAAGCGTTTCCTGTGACCCGCCGCCGTCTCCTTAGGCTGTTGCCGGCCCTCGCCGCGGCGCTGGTGGTTTCGGCCTGTGGCAAAAAGGGTGAGCCAAAGCCGCCGGACCCTGAAAAAGACAAGTTTCCCAGGCAGTATCCGAAACCCGAATGAATCATTTTCAATATATCGACGGCGCGATGCATGCCGAGGATGTCCCGCTGGCCCGCATCGCCGAGGCGGTGGGCACGCCTTTCTATTGCTATTCGACAGCCACGCTGGAGCGCCATTACAAGGTATTCGCCGAGGCCTTCGCCGATCAGCAGGCCACGATCTGCTATGCCCTGAAGGCGAATGGCAATCTCGGCGTGATTCGAACCTTCGCGGACCTCGGCGCTGGCGCCGACGTGGTGTCGGAGGGCGAACTCCGCAAGGCGCTGGCCGGCGGCATTCCGGCCGACAGGATCGTCTTCTCGGGTGTCGGCAAGACCAGGTCCGAGCTGGCCTTCGCGCTGGATTGCGGGATCATGCAGTTGAACGTTGAATCGCTGCCGGAGCTGGAAGCGCTGAGTGAACTGGCGGTGGCCAAGGGCGTGACCGCCGATATCGCGATCCGCGTCAATCCGGATGTCGATGCCAAGACACATGAGAAAATTTCCACCGGCAAGAGCGAAAACAAGTTTGGAATCAACGCGTCCCAGGCCTCGGTCGCCTTTGCGCGGGCGGCCGAGCTGCCCGGCATCAATCCGGTATCCGTCGCCATCCATATCGGTTCGCAGCTGACCGACCTGGAACCCTTCCGCATCGCGTTCGAACGCGTCGCCGCGCTGGTCGGTGAATTGCGCGGGCTGGGACACGAAATCACGCGTGTCGACCTGGGTGGCGGGCTGGGCATCCCCTACCGCAACGAGAAAATCCCGCTGCCAGTCGAATATGCGGCCATCGTCAAGGGCGCGGTCGGCAATCTGGGCTGCAAGCTGATGCTCGAACCGGGCCGGATGCTGGTCGGCAACGCGGGGATACTGGTCAGTAAGGTGATTTATGTGAAGCAGGGCGAATCGCGCCGCTTCGTAATCGTCGATGCGGCCATGAACGACATGATGCGACCCGCCATGTATGATGCCTGGCACGAAATCAAGCCGCTGAGGGAGCCATTGAACGGGGTCAAGATGACGCCGGCAGACGTTGTGGGACCGGTTTGCGAGACCAGCGACACCTTTGCGCGACAACGACCTCTGCCACCGGTTTGTGATGGCGATCTTATGGCAATTTTTACCGCTGGAGCGTATGGTGCTGTTATGGCTTCGACCTACAACGCCCGGCTTTTGACGCCGGAAGTGCTGGTCAGAGGCCCGGAATGGTCGGTTTTGCGGCCCCGTCCGAGCTATGATGACATGCTGCGGGACGAAAGTCTGGCAAGCTGGCAAGGCGGGGATTGACAAGCGCCGGAAGGACATTAATTCGGACTGACATGGACCGGGAACGAAACGATACATACTGGCTTTGGCGCGTCACGCTGTCTGGCGTCGCCCTTTATGTGGAGCGTTTGTGGCGCGCGCTCTGGCCGGTCTGGGTGATTGCCGGGGCATTCCTGGCGGCCGCCCTGTTTGACCTGTTCTCGTGGCTGCCCGGATGGCTGCATGTGGCCGTCCTGGCACTTTTCGCCGTTGCCGTGGTGGCCGTGCTGCTGGTCAATTTGCAGCGAGTCCAATTCCCCCACTACTGGGAATCGCGACGACGCCTGGAACGAGTCAACGAATTGCCGCACAGACCGCTCGAAGCACTGGACGATCACGTTGCCGGTGGCGCAGAGGCCAACCCGGTGACGCGCGCCATGTGGCGCCAGCACCAGGAACGGCTGCGTCGCGGCCTCGGCAAATTGAAGGCCGGCCACCCGAAACCGAATATTCTGGCACTCGACAGCTTTTCGTTACGCTTCTCGGTCGGGCTGGCCCTGCTGGTGTCCATCGTCATTGCCGGAGACCTTTGGCAGGACCGGATGGCCCGGGCCGTGACCCCGGATTTCGGCTCCGGGTTGGCGCGCAATGCGACGCTCGATGCTTGGATATCGCCACCGGATTATACCGGCCGGGCGCCGATTTATCTCGCCGGCGCCGGCAACAGCGGGCAGCAGGCGCCGTCCGGCCCCATCGAAGTGCCGCAGGGCAGCCTCCTCGTCGCCCAGGTCAGCAACACCGGTGAGGCGCCGCGGATCGTCGATCCGGGCGCGGTGGAAACGGGTGACGCCTTCGATGCCACGGCGGCGGACAGCTACCGGGCCCGGTACGCGTTGACCGCGACCGGGCGATTTGCGGTTGAGGCCGGCGGGCGCGAGCTGGGAGCCTGGAACTTCGTGGTTATCGCGGACGAGAAACCAACGGTCGCCTTCCTGCAGCAACCCGGCCAGACGCCGCTGGCGGCCTTGCGGATCGATTTCGTGGCGCATGACGATTACGGCCTGGTCGGTGTGACCGCCAATGTTCGCCTGCCGAATGCCTCGCCAACCGATGAGACCATCACCTTCGATTTGCCGCTGGCCGGATTAAACGTGAAAGAATCGGCCGGCACCGGATATCGCGATCTGACGCCGCACCCCTGGGCGGGCCTGGAGGTCTGGATTCACCTGGTCGCCCGCGATGGTCGCGGGCAACAGGGGATGAGCGGAGTCCTGTCGGTGACCTTGCCGGAACGGATTTTCAACCACCCGGTGGCGCGCGCGGTTATCGAACAACGCAAGAAACTTTCCGCCGACCGCGGCAGGACCCGCGATATGGTGAGCGCGGAATTGCTGCGCCTGGCGCAGGACGCCGACGCCTACGATGAGGATATCGTGGTATTCATGGCCCTGATGGCGGCGAGCCGGCGGCTGAATAACAATGCCGGGGATACCCTAGAATCTATTCAGAAACTGTTGTGGGATACCGCGTTGAGGATCGAGGACGGCAAGCTCTCGCTGGCCTCCCGCGAGTTGCGCCGGTTGCAGCAGGAACTGTTGGAGGCGCTGGCCAGAGATGCTCCGGACGAAGAACTGGAGCGGCTGATGGACCAGTTGCAGGCCGCGCTGGATGCATTGATGGACGCCCTGGCGGAATTGCAGCCGCAGGACCTGGAAAATATGCCGATGATGGATCCGAACGCCATGACGATGGACCGTAAGGAACTGCAGGACCTGTTCGACAGAAT
>CAXMQC010000462.1:0-3978 GCA_964195285.1 Akkermansiaceae bacterium | reverse complement strand
TCACCGACGAGCTGGGCTATTCGGACGTAAAGCAGCTGAATCGCGGCGACCTGGTGGCCACCACGCCGGAGGCCGCAAAAATAACCGGCCTGGAATATGCACCCGAATACCGGAACGCCAACTTGCAACTCAAGGCAAGCTGAGATGACCGACAAATTACTTACCGGAACCCCGCTCGGGTCGGGCTTGAACCCATTCGATATGCGCGACGACACCGACGATCTGCATTTCGCGCCGGCACCCTGCCAGATCGCCTGCCCGATCGGTACCGACGCGCCGTCCTATATCGGGCTGATCTGGGAAGGCAAGCAGCTTGAGGCCTTCGAGGCGATCACCGCGACCAACCCGTTCAGTTCGGTCTGTGGGCGGGTCTGCGACGCGCCCTGCGAGCCGGCCTGCCGCCGCGCCGACAGCGACGGCCCGATCGCAATCCGCAATCTGAAGCGGTATGTAATGGACGAGTTGGGCACCGAGATCCATCTCGATCCGGTGCATCCCAGCCAGGACAAGAACATCGGTATCGTCGGCAGCGGCCCGGCCGGGCTGACCGCGGCGCAGGATCTGGCACTGGCCGGCTACAAAGTGGACATTTACGAGAAATTCGACCGGCTGGGCGGCGTGATGCAGTGGGGCATTCCCGCCTTCCGCCTGCCGCCACGCATCCTGGACGAGGATATCGACCGCATCCTGAAACGCTGTCCGGGGATTACCGTCCATACCAATACCGCGCTTGGCGAGCACGTCAGCCTGGACGAATTGAAGCAGCGCCATGATGCGGTGCTGTTGTCCATCGGCGCGGCCTGGGGCAAGCCGATGGGCGTGCCTGGCGAGGACCACGAACTTGTCGAGGACGGCGTCGGGTTTCTGCGCCGCATCAACAGCAGCGGCGAGCGGCCGACCCTGCCCGAAACCGTGCTGGTCATTGGCGGCGGCGATGTGGCGATGGATGCCTGCCGTGTGGCCGCGCGCATGCCGGGCTGTAAGCATGTCAAGGTGGTCTACCGGCGCGGGCCGGGCGAAATTCCGGCGCGCAAGGACGAACTGGAAGGCGCCATCAAGGAGGATATCGAATTCGTCTATCACGCCCAGCCGGTCGAAATCGTCGAGATGGACGGCGGCCTGGCGCTGCGTTGCGTGAAAACGGAATTGGGCGAGCCGGAAGCCGATGGCCGCCGCGCCTTTCGCACCATCCCGGGTTCTGAGTTCGAGATCAATTGCGGCTTGATCATCGCGGCGGTCGGCCAGACCAGCGAATGCGATGATCTGCGCGAGCACGGCCTTATCAAGACCGATCGCGTGGACACCGACTCCGAGTCGATGCGCACCCAAGACGGCCAGGTATTTGGCGCCGGCGACGGCGCCTTCGGCGGTTCAACCATCGTCATGGCCATGCATCACGGCCACAAGGCGGCCTACTACATCAAGCAGTATCTGGACGGGAACCGGAACCCCCTGCCCTACCGCACGCCCCACCGCACCCGCCGTGTCGAAGTGGCGCAGGACATCATGTGGGAAAAATTCCCCCGCCAGGAGCAGGAATTCCACGGCCTGGGCGACAAGCCGGCCGAGTTTCCCGAGATCGAATCGAAATATGGCAAGGAGGCCGCCATCGCCGAGGCGGCGCGCTGTTTCCGCTGCGACGCCGAGACCGGCACCGTGGATTATTCGGTAAGAAATCGCGAGGATATCTTCCTGATGGCGCGCATGCAGCCCGACGATGCAAGCACCCAGACTGCGATGCTGCAAAAGCGCCTCAAACCGCGCGAGGTTCTGATCACCCCGGAACAGCTGGCCAGTTTCGATGATATCGTTTTCCTGCCGGCCAATCTGTCGCGCCTGGTGATCGATCCCTATCGCGAGGCCTGCCGCACCGATACCCAGTTGGGCGGCAGCATCGAGTTGCGAAATCCCTATCTGGTGGTGGGATTCGATGACGCGCCGGACGAAATCCGCAAGGCGGTGATGAAGGGCGTGGAAAACACCGGCTGCGGCTGGATGGGACGCGGTAAACCCGAAGGCGGAATGCCCTGGCTGCAGCTGCTGGAACCCGGCGAGGAACCGGACGCGAGCGCCGCCGCCGCGATCTACGAGATCGGTGACCGCTTCGCGGCCTTCGAGCCAAAGCGGGCGCGGACTGAACAGCTTATCGGCCTGTCGGTGCGGGGGCCGGCGCTCGAGGCCGCGATCCCCTTCGCGCTGGACAACGGGTTTGAACTGATGGTGCTGGATGCCACACGCGGTTCCGAAATCGCCGGCCCACCGGACATGACCGTTTTGCGCGACGCAATCCGTATCCTGCGTGGGCTCAACCAGGAGGAAGAGATCGACCTTATTTGTTATGGCGGCATACGCTCGGGGACCGACGTCGCCAAGGCGCTGGCGCTGGGCGGTATGGCGGCGGCGGTCGGCGTTTCCATGGCGATCGCCGCGGGTGGTACGGTGACGGACGGTTCGATCGCCTATGCCGGCGACCGCACTTGGGAAGAACGCGTCACCGGCGCGGAATATCTGATCCAGAGCATGGCGACCGAAACCTCGATCATGGCCCGCTGCACCGGCAAGACCAATATCCATAACCTGGAGCCGGAAGACCTGAAAACCATCACCATCGCGGCGTCGGAAGCGACGGGAATTCCCCTGGCCGGCACGCGATAATCACATAACGGAAACTTGTGCGCGTACATTTGGCGCATTTGGCCGGCGGCCCCCAAAAAAACGCGCCGGCCTTTTTTTGGCGCGGATATCCACCCGCCATCGGTAGGCGGCCGGCCAACCCGCCCGACTCGCACAGGGGCTCGTCTATATTATATATTACTGAACGGGCGGCTCCACGCCTTGCGGGCCGGGACCCATGCCGATTGCAGCCAAATAGAGTTCCAAGAGGGCCTCCTGTTCCTGGCGGTCGGCCTGGTCCAGCTTGCGCAGCCTGACGATCTGGCGCATCACCTTGGGCTCGAATCCGGTCGCCTTGGCCTCTGCGAACACCTCGCGGATATCGGCGGCCAGCGCCGCTTTTTCTTCTTCAAGCCGCTCGATTCGCTCGATATAGGAACGAAGCTGCGCGCCCGCGATGCCTCCAACGTCGGCCATGAATTCCTCCCGGTTTGAAATGGACAATCAGATAAGGGCGGCGAAGATATCCCGCCGCCCTGTGTCGTGCAAGGGGGGATGCTTGCCCGACCGCCGATACTCTCCAGCACATCCTTCGACAAGCTCAGGATGAGGTGAGTGTGACTAAATATCTAGACAAAATCCTCATCCTGAGCCTGTCGAAGGATGAGGCCACTCGGCCGCCTTTGTGAAGCGGCCAGACCCTTCAGTGCCCCGGGTTGGCCGCGTTGAATTTGGCGATGTCTTCCGCCGAGGCTTCCGACTGGTACTTGTTCTTAAACTCGTCGTAGGGCATGCCGTAGACGATCTCGCGGGCATCGTCATAGGTCATCTCGATGCCCTTCTCTTCGGCCGCCGCGCGGTACCATTTGGAAAGGCAGTTGCGGCAGAAGCCGGATAGATTCATCAAATCGATATTCTGCACGTCGGTGCGTTCGCGAAAATGGCTGACCAGCGCGCGGAATGCCGCCGCCTCCAGCTCAATGCGGGTCTTGTCGTCCATGTCTTTCTTCCCATCCGGTTGAGAGCGTAATCTGGCGCTATAAATAGCATTCCCCGCCGCGATGGGAAGCCTTTCCCTTCTTTGAGGATACAAATAAGAGAATCAAAAAATATTAGACCGGGAACCTCATAAAATTTGTCATTCAACCGGTGGGTTGGGTTCAAAGGTCCCGTACGGTTTCCTCGATCAGCCAGTCGACCACGGCCTTAAGCGCCTCTTCCTTGCTGGCGCCGCCGGCCACGGCCTCGTCATATACCGTGATCTGCCTGTGGGCGCTGGTGCCGCGCGTCAGGATATCGCGCGCGCGCTCGATCTCGGCAACGCAGTCGAGCCGTTCGGCATCGGGACGCAGCAAATCGAGGACC
>CAXMQC010000461.1:0-14706 GCA_964195285.1 Akkermansiaceae bacterium | reverse complement strand
ATACCGTACCCGGCACTGCTGCTGGCGTCGGGTCCGCCCATATATTTCTTTTCCTTGGCGAGGGATTCGGCCTCCATCAGTGGCATGATGGCGGGTGCGCGGTTAGCCTCCACGTTCTTGCGCGGTTGCGTCGGGCGGCTCTGCGGCTGGGGTTGCGGGGACTGGAGCGTATGTTCCGGGCCACTCCCGGTCTCGCCGCCCACGACCGGCCGCGGTTCGATCTGGTCGATAATCACATGCTGCTCACCGGTCAGTTTCTTCCCGGCCAGCCAACCCTGCCCAACCAGAATGGCCGCGCCCGATACACCGGCCAGCAGAACACTGGTAAATCCAACAATTACAATAGTCTTGCGTTTCATGGAGATATCTCCCTCGTGTGAAAAAATGGCGTTTCACAAGGGGTATGCCGGCGGGAGGGCCGGCCGATGCCATGGGCGCGGGGAATTTTTACTGGACCCTTGGCGGCAGGTCGGGGCAATTCCGGGTCAGGTCAACCAGGTTCTGGTCAACAGGATGACGATCCCGACCGCCGCGTTCACGCAACAGGCCCAAATATAGAGCTTCAAGCCCCGGCCGATTTCCTTGGGTCCGTATTCGCGTTTCCCGTCGCCGCCGATCCAGTGTTCCTTGGTGCCCTGGCCGGGATAGGTCCGTGGGCCGCCGAGCGCGAGGCCCAGGGCGCCGGCGAAGGCGGCTTCGGGCCAGCCGGCGTTGGGCGACGCGTGGGTACGGGCGTCGCGCCACATGACGCGCAGCGCGCGCCTTGTGTCGTTACCGGTAAAGGTGGCGGCCAGCGCCGTGATTAGCCCGGCCAGGCGCGCCGGGATCCAGTTGGCGATGTCGTCGGCCCGAGCCGCCGCCTTGCCGAAGGCGCGGTATTGGTCGCTGCGATAACCGATCATGCTGTCGGCGGTGTTGATCGCCTTGTAGGCCAGCATCCCCGGCAGCCCGGCAATGGCATACCAGAAGACCGGCGCCACCACCGCGTCGGCGAAGTTTTCCGACAGCGATTCCAGGCCTGCGCGGGCGATGCCATGTTCGTCCATGCTGGCGGGGTCGCGGCTGACGATATGGCGCACCGCCCGTCGGCCGCCGGCCAGTCCGTCATCCGCCAAGGCATGGGCGACCGCCGCCACATGGGCGTAGAGACTGCGTTGCGCCAGCAGTGTTGCGGCGACCAGCGCCTCGATCATCCAGCCGCCCGGAATGCCGCGCGCCAGCGTGGCAATCAGCCAGCCCGCCGCGCCGGCGGTCCCGGTGACCGCCGCCACCGTGAATGCGCCGCGGAGCAGGCGCGCGCCGTCGCTCCGATCGATCCGGTTCAGCCGGCTGTCCATGGCCTCGATCAGCCGCCCGATCGTCTCCACGGGATGCGGCAGGATGCGAAACAGCATCCCCATCTCGCCGAACAGCGCATCCAGCACCAGCGCGGCGGCGAGGATGGTCACGGTCTCCCACTGCGTCCAAAATCCCGACATGGCCGCGACAATGCTTGCCCGGCTGGGGCGCGTCAATGCGGGAGGACGAAAGGGTTGACCACAGAGACACAGAGACACAGAGACACAGAGACACAGAGAGGGCAGCGGCTTCCGCCCCGACAGCTTGCCGCCCGGGAGGCTGAATCAAGGGAGATATGGGGATAGGGGGATGTGGGGATAAGGATTATTGCGGCCAAAGGCCGCCCGGTCTTCTTATCCCCCTATCTCCCCGATCCCCATATCTCCATTCCCACGGCCTCGAAAGCGGCGAAATTCCGGGGAGAAGTTCGGCCGTCCTCTCTGTGTCTCTGTGTCTCTGTGGTAATTCTTCTTTGCGCCGTTCCCATGCCATCTATCGTCGCGGGCGCAATATTGAACTGACCCGGCGGCGCGCTACTGCTAAAAGCAGGCATTGAGGCAGTACAAGGGGGCAAACGCGATGGGCGGTGATATCGGCGTCATGGTCTGCGGCCATGGCAGCCGCGACGACAATGCGGTCACGGAATTCGCGTCGGTGGCGGCGGGCATCCGCGAACGCCTGCCGCAATATCCGGTGGAAAGTGGCTTCCTGGAATTCGCCACGCCGGTGATTCGCGACGGGCTGGACAAGCTCCGCGACCGGGGGTGCACGCGCATCCTCGCCCTGCCCGGCATGCTGTTTGCCGCCGGCCATGCCAAGAACGACATCCCGTCGGTGCTGAACACCTGGGCGGCTCAGAATCCGGAGGTGCAGGTGGATTATGCCCGCGAGCTGGGCATCGATGTGAAGATGATGCGCGCGGCCGGCGACCGCGTGGCCGAGGCGCTGGCATCGGCCGGCGATGCTATCGCGCCACACGAGACCCTGCTGGCGGTGGTCGGGCGCGGTACCTCGGACCCCGACGCCAATTCCAATGTCGCCAAGATCGCCCGCATGCTGTGGGAGGGCATGGGCTTCGGCTGGGCCGAGACGGTCTATTCCGGTGTTACCTTCCCGCTCGTCGAACCGGGCCTGGAACATGCGGTGAAGCTGGGTTTCCGGCGCATCGTCGTGTTCCCCTATTTCCTGTTCACCGGGCGGCTGGTAAAGCGCATCTACGACCACGCCGACATCGTCGCGGCGCGCCACTCAGCTGTCGAGTTTATCAAGGCGCCCTATCTGAACGATCACCCGCTGGTGCTGGAATGTTTCGCCGACCGGGCGATGGAAATCCTCGACGGGCAAAATTTGATGAACTGCGCGCTGTGCAAATACCGCGAGCAGGTGCTGGGCTTCGAATCGGAAGTCGGTCTGGCCCAGCAGAGCCACCACCATCATGTCGAAGGCATAGGCACCGACGCCGGCCATGACCACGATCACGAGCATCACCACGACCACGCCCATCACCATCACCCCTACCCCCATGCCGACCACCCGCTGGGTCCGGTGACGATGGAAAAACTAAAGGCGAAAGAGGGGAGCGGCGAGTGATCACCCGCCGTTTCGAATATCTGCGCGACCCGGCGGCGATCTACGCGCAATCCTTTGCCGCGATTCGGCGCGAGACCGACCTGTCGCGCATTCCCGACGATCTGCAGCCGCTGGCCCTGCGCATCGTGCATGCCTGTGGCAACCCGGCGATCCTCAACGACTTGTCATGGTCGCCCGGTGCCGGGCGGTCCGGGCAGGAGGCGCTGCAACGGGGCGCGTCCATCCTGTGCGACAGTCGCATGGTGGCGGCCGGCATCATCGGCAAAAAACTGCCCGCCGCCAACAAGGTGCTTTGCACGCTGGGCGACGGCGATGTGGCGGCTATCGCGAAGCGCCTGAAAACCACCCGCTCGGCCGCCGCGGTGGAACATTGGCGCGACGCGCTGGGCGGCGCGGTGGTTGCCATCGGCAATGCGCCGACCGCGTTGTTCCATCTGCTGGAGGGACTTGCCGAGGGCTGGCCGAAACCGGCGCTGATCCTCGGCTTTCCCGTGGGGTTCGTTGGCGCGGCGGAATCGAAGGAGGCGCTGGCCCGGCACGCCGGCGACATCCCCTATGTCACCCTGCTGGGCCGCGCCGGCGGCAGCGCCGTTGCGGCGGCGGCGGTGAATGCGCTGGCAGGTCCGGAATGAGCGGCTGGCTGAACATCGTCGGCATCGGCGAGGACGGCCTGGACGGGCTGTCGCCGGCGGCCCGGGCACTGGTCGACACGGCGGAAATCCTGGTCGGCGGCGAGCGCCATCTGGCCATGGTCCCCGGCGACCACCCGGCCGAACGGTTGCGCTGGGGCAAACCGTTCGACGAGTCATTCGCCGCGATCGAGGCCCATGCCGGCAAACGTGTCACCGTGCTGACCACCGGCGATCCGATGTATTACGGAGCCGGCGCGGTGCTGTCGCGGCGCATGGGGCAGGCCATCGCCACGGTGATCCCGGCGCCCGGCGCCTTCTCGCTGGCGGCGGCGCGGATGCGCTGGCCGCTACAGGACGCCGTCTGCCTATCGGTGCATGGCCGGCCGGCTGAATCGCTTTTTCTGCATCTCTATCCCGGCGCGCGGCTGCTGATCCTGGCGAATGACGGGGACACGCCGGCGCGGATCGCCGGGCTGCTGACGGCGCGCGGGTTTGGCGACAGCCGGGTGACGGCGCTGGAACATATGGGCGGCCCGCGCGAGACCCGGCGCGACGCCCTGGCGACGGACTGGGGCGATGGTCCGGTTGCAAAACTCAATACCATCGCGGTCGAATGCGTTGCCGCACCGGGCGCGAAAATTTTGTCACAGGTCGCGGGACTGCCCGACGACGCCTTCGAACATGACGGCATGATGACCAAGCGCGAGACCCGCGCCGCCACGCTGGCCGCCCTCGCCCCCTTGCCCGGGCAATTGCTGTGGGATGTCGGCGCGGGATGCGGCTCGATCGCCATCGAATGGATGCGCGCCGGTGGCCGCGCCATCGCTATTGAAAATAATCCCGATCGCCTGGCCATGGCCGCCCGCAATGCCGCCCTGCTGGGCGTGCCGGAACTGGCGCTGGTCAATGGCGAGGCCCCGGCGGCGCTGGAGGGGTTGGCGGCGCCCGATGCGATTTTCATCGGCGGCGGGATCGGGACGGAGGGTTTGTTCGAAGCCTGCTGGTCGGCGCTGGAACCCGGCGGGCGGCTGGTCGCCAACACGGTCACGATCGAGGGTGAAGCGACGCTGGCGGGTCTGCATCGCGCCCATGGCGGCGAGATGGTGCGCCTGGCTGTCTCCAGAATATCGCCTGTTGGCCGCCTGCACGGCTGGAAGCCACTGATGCAGGTCACCCAGTGGCAGGTGACCAAGCCATGACCGGCACGCTCTATAGTGTAGGCGTTGGGCCGGGCGATCCGGAGCTCATTACGCTGAAGGCGCATCGCATTCTTCAGGCGGTGCCGGTCATTGCCTGGCCCGCTCCCTTGGAGGGCGACAGCATGGCGCGGACCATCGCCGCGCCTCACCTTCCCGGCGGACAGGTGGAAATCCCCATCCGCATGCCGCTGGTTTCGGAACGTTTCCCGGCGGAAGCCGTTTATGACCGGGCCGCGGAAGAAATCGGTGAACAGCTTGCGGCCGACCGAGATGTGGCCGTGCTCTGCGAGGGCGATCCCTTCGTGTACGGCTCTTTCATGTACATCTTCGCGCGGCTGGCCGACCGCTTCGCGGTGCGGGTGGTACCGGGAGTCTCATCGTTAACCGCCGGGGCAGCCGCGATGGGAATGGCCATGGCTTCGCGTAACGACGTGTTGGTGGTATTGCCCGCGCCGCTGCCCGAAGACGAACTCGAACGCCGGTTGGCTGACGCGGACGCGGCGGTCATCATCAAGATCGGCCGGCATCTGGATAAATTGAAACAGGTGCTTGACCGGCTCGGCCTTGCCGAGACCGCCCGTTACATCGAATATGCGACGATGGAAAATCAGGTCGTCTTGCCTTTCGCCGAGGCCGCGCTGGGCATAGCGCCCTATTTCTCGCTGGTGCTGGTCCATCGACGCGGCGAGGCCTGGCGATGAAGATCGCGATCGTGGTGCTTAACCGGCGCGGACTCGACCTCGCCCGCCGCCTGCAATCCAGGCTTCACGGCGCGGTGGTGCATGGGCTGGCGGGGCGCACCGATGGGGCCGACCTGCCGTTCTCCGATACCATCGCGCACCTGCGCAAGTTGTTTGCCGACGGTACCGCCATTGTGGGCGTTTGCGCCGCCGGCATCCTGATCCGCGCGCTCAGCCCCCTTCTGGTCGACAAGATGGCCGAGCCGCCGGTGATCGCCCTGGCCGAGGACGGGTCTGTCGCCGTGCCCCTGTTGGGCGGTCACCGCGGCGCCAACCGGCTGGCCCACCGGATCGCCGACATACTGGACGGCAAAGCAGCCATCACCACGGCCAGCGACCTGGGCTTGGGGCTGGCGCTTGACGAGGTGCCGGAAGGCTGGACAGTCTCCAACCCGGAGGCGGCGAAATCGCTGGCTGCCGCCATGTTAGCGGGCGAGTCCGTGCGGCTGGCCGTTGATGGCGGTGACGGTGCCTGGCCGGACTCCGCGCCTTTTTCGGATACCGGCGACCTGACCCTGCTGGTCACCGACCGCGCCGGCTGTGAGGGCGCGAAGACGCTGGTCGTCCATCCCCCCGTGCTGGTCCTGGGTGTGGGTTGCGAACGCGGCGCCGATGCCGCGGAACTGCAGGCCCTGGTCGACGACGCCCTTGCCGGGGCGGGGCTGGCCGCCGGGGCGGTCGCGGCGGTGACATCCCTGGATCTCAAATCCGACGAGCCGGCCGTGCTGGCCTGCGCCGACCATCTCGGCCTGCCGGTGCGCTTCTTCACGGCGGCGGAACTGGAGGCCGAAACCCCGCGTCTCGCCAACCCGTCCGAGGCCGTGTTCCGCGAGGTCGGCTGCCATGGCGTGGCCGAGGCGGCGGCGCTGGCCCTTGCCGGCCCGGAAGCCGAACTGATCATCCCGAAGCGCAAATCCAGCCGTGCCACCTGTGCTATCGCGCGCAGCCCCAGGGCCATCGACACCGCCGCCGCCGGAAAGGCCAGGGGCCGCCTCGCGGTGGTCGGGATCGGTCCCGGCGCCGGCGACTGGCGCACCCCGGAGGCGACCAACGCGCTCGCCATGGCCGACGAGGTCGTGGGCTATGGGCTCTATCTCGAGCTCGCCGGTGGATTGATCGCCGGCAAGCCGCATCACGGGTCGGTGCTCGGCGAGGAAGAGGCCCGCGCCCGCATGGCCCTCGATCTGGCGGCGCAGGGCAAATCCGTCGCCCTGGTCTGTTCCGGCGATCCCGGTATCTACGCGCTGGCGACTTTGGTTTTCGAATTGCTGGATCGCGAACGCCGGCCTGACTGGAACCGCGTCGAGGTCACGATCATACCCGGCATTTCCGCCCTGCAGGCGGCGGCCGCGCGTGCCGGCGCGCCACTAGGCCATGATTTTTGCGCCATTTCACTGTCCGACCTGTTGACCCCCCGCGCGACCATCCTTGAACGCCTGAAAGCCGCGGCCGTGGCCGACTTCGTCGTTACGCTGTACAATCCGCAGAGCCGCCGTCGCCGGGAATTGCTGGGCGAGGCGAAGCGCATCTTGCTGACCGCCCGACCGCCCGAGACACCGGTGATCGTCGCCCGTAATCTCGGCCGGTCCGGCGAGCGGGTCGATCACGTTGCTCTTGGCGATTTCGATATCGATTCGGTTGACATGCTGACCCTCGTCATGATCGGAAACTGCACGACACGGAGCTTCGGCCAAGGAGACACAACGCGGACATATACACCGCGCGGCTATGAGAAGAAGATGGGCGAGCCGAACAGCTCCGAGGAATAGCCATGACCGTTCATTTTGTCGGCGCGGGGCCCGGCGCTCCGGATCTTATCACGGTGCGGGGACTCAACATCATCCGGCGTTGCCCGGTGGTGCTCTATGCCGGTTCGCTGGTGCCGGCCGAGGTGGTGTCGGAGGCGCCGGCCGGCGCGCGGGTGGTCGATACCGCGCCGCTGCATCTCGACGAGATTATCGCCGAGATGGCGGCCGCCCACGAACAGGGCCATGACGTCGCCCGCGTCCATTCCGGTGATCCCTCGCTCTATGGCGCCATCGCCGAGCAGATGCGCCGGCTGGACGCATTGGATATTCCTTATGACGTGACCCCCGGCGTGCCCGCCTTCGCCGCCGCCGCCGCCGCATTGGGGGCGGAACTGACGCTGCCGGAGATCAGCCAGACGGTGATTCTGACCCGCACGGCGGTGCGCTCGTCATCGATGCCCGAAGGCGATGATCTGGAGACGCTGGGCCGCAGTGGCGCGACAATGGCAATCCATCTGTCGGTCAACAACCTGGCCCGGGTGGCGCGCGAGCTTGTCCCGCTTTATGGCGAGGACTGCCCGGTGGTCGTGGCCTACCGCGTCACCTGGCCGGACCAGCAGATTATCCGGGGCACGCTGGCCGACATCCGCGACAAGGTAAAGGCGGCGGGCATCACCCGCACCGCCCTGATCCTCGTCGGCCGCGTATTGGCCGCGGCCGATTTCGATGAAAGCCGCCTCTACGCCGCCGATCATCACCACGTGCTGAGGCCCAGGAAGGCGTAATTTTTACAGTCTGTTCGGTGCCGCTTCGGCATGAGCCGAAGACTCTCATGGCCGGGTGGGCGAGCGGCACCGACTCCGCGCAAGCGGAAATATTAATTCAGTCCCGTGCGCCTGCCTGTTCCAGGGCTTGTTCGATGCGGCGGTCGCGGCCGCCGCGGGCCCAGCCCAGTGCGCCACGCCCGGTATAGTCCTGAATATTGACGTCGGCGCCCGAACGCATCAACAGCTGGACGGTATCGTAATGACCTTTCGAGGCCGCCAGCATCAACGGCGTCAGGCCCTGGCGGTTCTGATGGTTCACGTCACTGCCGCCGCCGACCAGGAGGTCGGCGATATCGTATTCACCCTGGCTTGCCGCCCAGGTTAGCGCCGAGTTGCCTAGCTTGTCGGCCGCATCGGTGCGCGCACCCGCGGCCAGAAGTATGTCGACGATATCGATTTCACCGCCGATCGTGCCGATCACCAGCGCCGTGCGTCCCTTGCTGTCCTGCCTGTTGAGATGGGTTCGCTGTTGGATCAATTCCTTCATCCGGTCGATATTGCCCTCGCCGGCTACCACCGTGATTTCCGGTTCCTGGAACAGGATCGTTTCCGCCGCGGCGGGCAGTGCGGTTGCCGCGCTCAGTAGTGCGGCGGACAATAATGCCCCCAAGATCAATCCAGTTTTCGTTCTATCCACTGCAGGACCTCCTCAATAGTCGAACATCGTTCCCCCGGTTCGGGCGCGGGGCGTTTTATCATTATAACCGGGATGCCGCGCTTGCGCGCTGCGGCAATTTTGCCCACCGTGGCGTCGCCACCGCTGTTGCGGCTGACCAGCACGTCGATATCCTGTTCCGCCAGCAGGCGCAACTCGTCTTCGGCGTCGAACGGCCCGCGGGCGACTACCACGAATCCCGGTGGCGCTGCGTCGGGCGCCGGCGTCTCCGCCACTCGCGACATCAGCCATACGCCGCGCACATCGGCGAATTGCCATAGCTCACCCGAGCCGAGCGCCAGGAAGGCCCGCCTGCCCACGCTCGGCAGTACCTTGGCGGCCTCCCCCGCATCGGCCACTTGTATCCAGTTGTCGTCGGGCCGCGCCGTCCAGGGCTCACGCCACAGGATGATCCGGGCGACCCCCGACGCCTCGCAGGCGGCGCGGGCATTGGCGGCAATATGCGCCGCGTAGGGATGCGTCGCATCCACGACCATGTGGATTTTCTCTTCGCGCAGCCATCGCGCCAACCCGTCCGCCCCGCCGAACCCGCCGGTCCGCACGGTGCCGGGCAGGGTTCGCGGTCGACAGGTTCGCCCGGCCAGCGAGCTGACGATCTCCAGCCTGTCCTCAAACCGCTCGATGCCGGCTTTGTGGAGCGCCGCGGCCTCGCCAGTGCCGCCCAGGATCAACAAACGCTTCAAAATCCCGCCTCGCCGACGATCTGCCCGGCGCGATCGACCACCAGCACATCCAGCTCGACGCCACCGGCCAGCACGGCCAGTGCGGCCTCGCGCGCCCGCCGTGCCACCATATCGGCGAGCGGCAGGGGCCCGGCAAGGTCCAGCACCTCGGCCGCAGTGTTCGCCCCACGCGCCCTCTCTGCAATCTCTTCGGTCGCTCCAAGTTCCACCAGCCATGCTGCCAGTTTGCCGAAATCAACCTGACTACGCGATGAATGGAGGTCGATATGGCCCTGCGCCAGCTTGACCAACTTGGCGAAACCGCCGGCGATGGTGACCCGCGGCACCGGCTGTTTACGCAGATACTTCAGCATCCCGCCGGCGAAATCCCCCATGTCGATCAAGGCTTCCAGAGGCAGGCCGTAATGCGCCTGCACCGCTGATTCCGAGGTCTTGCCCGTGGCGCCGGCGATATGGGCGATGCCGTTGGCCCGCGCCACGTCGATGCCGGAGTGGATCGACTGAATCCAGGCGCTGCAGGAATAGGGCACGACGATCCCCGTGGTTCCCAGGATCGACAGGCCGCCGACGATGCCGAGGCGCGGATTCCAGGTTTTCGCCGCCAGTTCCTCGCCGCCGGGGATGGCGACGGTGATCTCGACATCGGCGGCGACGCCATGATCCGCCGCGACAGATTCAATGACCTCGCGCATCATCGCTCTTGGCGCCGGGTTGATCGCCGGCTCGCCCGGCGGCACCGGCAGGCCCGGCAAGGTGGCCGTCCCGACCCCTTCGCCGGCGCGGAAGGTAACGCCGCCGCCCGCGTTGCCAGGCCGCACCGTGGCCAGCACCAGGGCGCCATGGGTCACATCCGGATCATCGCCCGCGTCCTTGATTATGCCGGCGGTTGCCAAGCCGTCTCCCAGTTCCTTGCGGGCCAGCGCGAAGGAGGGCTGCTCGCCGCGCGGCAGGGCGATGATCACCGGATCGGGGAATTCGCCGGTCAGCAGGGCCGTATAGGCGGCCTGTGCCGCCGCCATGGCGCAAGCGCCCGTCGTCCAACCCCGGCGCAATTCTCCCTCGGGTTTCCTCGTCATGGGCCACAGTTTAGACCCGCACCCGCCGACAGGCTAGGCAATGCCACACAGGGCGTGTAAAAGCGCCTCATGCACAGCGCCATATCCTTTCTGCCCCATGGTGACGTCGGCGGGCTTGCCCTGCTGGCGGCGATGCTGCTGGCCGGGCTGGTCGGCGGCGCCACCCATTGTGTCGGCATGTGCGGCCCCTTCATGCTGGCCTATGTGGCCTGGCGCCTGGTGGCCTGATGGCGGCGCCCGGACTGATCATCGCGGCCCCGGCCAGCGGTCAGGGCAAGACCGTGACGACGCTGGCGGTCATCCGTGCGCTGGCGCGCGAAGGCGTGACGGTCGCCGCCGCCAAGGCCGGACCCGACTATATCGATCCCGCTTTCCACGCGGCATCCGGCGGCCATCCCTGCTTCAATCTCGACCTCTGGGCGATGCGCGACGAAACGCTGGGCGGGCTGGTGGCGGCGTTGGGGTCGAACGCCGATATCGTGATCTGCGAAGGGGTGATGGGCCTGTTCGACGGTGCCGCTGACGGTAGCGGATCGACCGCCGATCTGGCCGCCGCCACCGGTTGGCCGGTCGTTCTGGTGGTCGATGTGCGGGGCCAGGGTGCGTCCGTGGCGGCGTTGTTGAGAGGATTTGCGACCCACCGGCGGGACCTGAACCTCGCCGGCGTCATTCTGAACCGCGTCGCTAGCGACAGGCACCAGGAAACAGTGACCCGTGCGGTCAATGATGCGCAGCTGGACCTGCCGATCCTCGGTTGTTTGCCGCGCGACCAGGCATTGGCGCTGCCGGACCGGCATCTGGGCCTGGTCCAGGCGTCGGAGCATCCGGCGTTGGACCGGTTCCTCGACAAGGCGGCGGCGCTCGTCGCCGACTCGATCGACCTTGCGGCCTTGCGCCAAATAGCGCGGGAAGCGCCGGCGGGCGTCGCGGGGGCACAGCCTTTGCCGCCCCTCGGCCAGCGAGTCGCCGTGGCGCGCGACGCGGCGTTCGCCTTCACCTATGCGTCGGTGCTGGAAGGGTGGCGAGGCGCAGGCGCGACGCTGTCGTTCTTTTCGCCGCTGGCGGACGAGCCGCCGGCCGGCGACGCCGACGCGGTTTATCTTCCCGGCGGGTATCCGGAGCTGCATGCGGGGCGTCTCGCCGGCAATGGGCGATTCCAGGGCGGTCTGCGTGATGCGGCGGCGCGCGGCGCCGCTGTCTATGGCGAGTGCGGCGGCTATATGGCGCTGGGCCGGGGATTGACCGATGCAAATGGGGTTCGCCATGCCATGGCGGGTCTGCTGCCGTTGGAAACCTCCTTCACCGAACGCAAGCTGCATCTGGGCTACCGCGCCGTGACGGTGGCCGACGACTCGCCGCTGGGCGCTACGGGCCTATGTTATGCGGGGCACGAGTTTCATTATGCGACCGCCGTCGAGGAAGGTCCGGCGGAACCGCTGTTTACCGTTGTCGACGCCAGGGGCATCGACCTCGGTCCTGCCGGGCTGGCCGTTGGCCGTACCACCGGTTCCTTCATCCATCTTATCGATCGCGCGCAATGAGCAAGAATCAACCATTCTGGAAGACCACCGCGCTGGAGGACATGTCCGCCGAGCAATGGGAATCGCTGTGCGACGGCTGCGCGCTTTGCTGCCTCAACAAGCTCGAGGAACAGGAAAGCGGTGAGATTCATTACACCCGGGCGGCCTGCAAATATCTCGATATCGGTGCCTGCCGCTGCAAGGATTACGAAAACCGGGCCGGGAACGTGCCCGACTGCGTGTCGCTGACGCCGCAGCGCATGCGCCGCCTGCACTGGCTGCCGGATAGCTGCGCCTATCGCCTGGTCGCCGAGGAACGCGACCTTCCCTGGTGGCACCATCTGGTGTCCGGCGATCCGGAAACGGTGCACCTGGCCGGCGTCTCGGTGCGCGGCCGCGTCGTCTCCGAGGACGATGTCGGGGATCTGGAGGATTTTCTGATCAACTGGGCCCTGCCCGGCGGCCCGATCCGCCGCCGCCCGAAGAAGCGGTATACCAAGGATCGCTGATAACTGCCCATTTGACCGTGCTCCCTTGTCTCCTCGTCAGACGCGGTTCGCGCCGTGGTGCCGCGCACCACAAGTGGAGCGCAACGCCGCGAGTGGTCAAGGGAGCACGGCCTCTGGTGACGTGTGGCGGCTCGCCGGGGGCGTTGCATCCCTTGCCCGATGCGGGGGGCATCGCGCTACGGGCCGCGCCTACCCGGCGGGCCGCCGCACGTCATCAAATGGGCACTTATCAGCGATCCTTGGTATTGCGCCGAAGATTGACCAGGGCCAGGCCGGTGAAGATCAGGCCCGCCGCGCCCCAGACCCAGGCGCTGTGGCGCTCGTCAAACAGCACCACGCCCCAGCCGATCCCGGTCAGGGTCACGATATAGCCGGTGAAGCTCATGAAGACCGGCCCGGCGAGGCGTATAACCTCGAAGAAGATGAGGTAGGCGACGCTGGATATGACGATCTGGCCGGCCATGCCGATTTCGGCCTCGCCGATCGGCAGGCCGGGTATGTAGAGCACGTCCATCACAAACACCACGGACGTCAGCATAAACGCGGCGGCCAACAGCATGCCGCCGGCCAGCGGCAGCGATTTGGCGTCCGGCGGCCGCAGCCGCGCCGCCAAAATATTGGTCACGGCATAGAGCGCCGGGGTCGCCAACGCCATCAGGAACCAGGGCGCGGCCGACGAATCCGGCAGGCTGGCGCGCGGCATGACGATCAGCGCCACGCCGGCCAGACCGCACATCACGCCGGCGAAGCGCAGCAGCGAGAACCGCTCCATCCGCAGCCCGACGGCGATGCCGTATGTCATCAGCGGCACGAAGGGGATGGTCAGCACCATCACGCCGGCCGGCAGATGGGCGATCGCCGCCACCAGATTGACGTTGGGCAGCGTGATGCCGGTCAGCCCGATGGTGAAATAATAGCGCAGCCAGGCCCGGCCCAGCGGAACGCGCAGGCCGCGCAGCCGGCACATCGCCAACACGATCAAACCCGCCGCCAGCCCCTGCCAGAAGGTATAGGCGACCGGATGCACCCCGCCGTTGGCGGCCATCTTGGTAAAGGAAAAAGCCAGCCCCCACAGGCTGCCCAGCAGCAGGATCAACCCCAGCGGCAAGACAAGCGGCACCTGCCCGGCGGCCAACGGCGTGACCTGGTGGTTCCGCGAAGCCATGGTCGTGGCATAGATGAAAGCGCGGCCAAGCACCAGCCCGGTGACTGACATCGCGCCCCATTCGGGGTAAGAGTCGGGGTCAGGCTCGTATTATTGTATTATTGTATTTTTCGCCAACCATGCCACCAATAATACAATAATACGAGCCTGACCCCTTTTGCGCGAGCCCGACCCCCGATACGGGTCGTCTGGTTTCCGTTCCCTCTTGCCGCCCCGGCGCCGGGGGGGTATCAGTTCGGCATGGTCAATACCCGGGTAATCGAGCTTGGCGGGCGCGAGGTGGCACTGGTGGTGCGGCGCAGTGCAAAGGCGCGCCGGCTGGCGGTGCGCATCCCCGGCCGCGACGATTCGGTCGAGCTGGTGCTGCCGCCGCGCGCCGCGGAAGCGGACGGGCTGGCCTTCCTGCGGTCGCGCGCCGGCTGGGTGATCGAGCGGCTGGAACGGCTGCCGACGCGCATTGCCTTCGCCGACGGCGCGGTGCTGCCGCTGGGCGCCGCGCCGCATCTACTGCGCCATGTCGGCGGGCGCGGCGCGCCGGTGCGCATCGAAGGCGACGCAATCCTGGTTGCCGGGCAGGCCGACCACATGGCGCGCCGGGCCGGCGACTGGCTGCGCGCCGAGGCCCGCCGGCGCATCGAGCCGGCCGCCCATCGCATGGCGGCCGAGATCGGCCGCGAGATCACCCGCATCACGATCCGTGACCAGAAGAGCCGCTGGGGCAGCTGTGCGCCGGGCGGGCGGCTGTCGTTCAACTGGCGGCTGGTGCTGGCCCCGGCCTGGGTGCTGGACTACGTGGTCGCGCATGAGGTCGCCCATATCGCCGAACCGAACCATTCGCCGGCGTTCTGGGCAGTGGTCGCCGGCCTGAACCGCGATGCCAAGGCCGGCCGCGCCTGGCTGCGGCGCGAGGGCACGGCGCTGCACCGGTACGGTTGAATGATGGGAGAGCGCTATTTATCCACCTGCGCGGAGTCGGCACCGGCCCGCTCCCCCACCCGGCCAC
>CAXMQC010000460.1:0-9410 GCA_964195285.1 Akkermansiaceae bacterium | reverse complement strand
CCTGTCGATCGAACCGCACGCGCTGTTCCAGCGCGAGGGGGCCGACCTCTATTGCCGGGTCCCGATCCCGATGAGCGCGGCGGCGCTGGGTGGCTCGATCGAGGTCCCGACCATCGAGGGCGGCCGCGCCAAGGTCAACATTCCCGCCGGCGCCCAGACCGGCCAGCGGTTCCGGCTGCGCGACAAGGGCATGAGCATCCTGCGCGCGCGGAATCGCGGCGACATGTATATCGAGGCCCAGGTCGAAATCCCGGTGAACCTGACTAAGCGGCAGAAGGAGCTGCTCAAGGAGTTCGACGGCGCCGGTGGCGGCCATCCCAAACACCAGCCCGAACATCACGGCTTCTTCGCCCGGGCAAAGGAATTCTGGGACGATCTGACCGAGTAAAGTCGGTCCTTCTTCGCCCTCTCGCAACAAGCCCGCGAATATGCTTTAACTCCGTCCGGGATCACAGGGCGCGGGACGTATTGTCATGGCGAATGAAATGAAGATCGGGATTGTCGGCGCGGCAGGGCGCATGGGCCAGACGCTGGTGCGCCAGGTCAGCGAGACCGAAGGCTGCGTGCTGGCCGGCGCCACCGAGCAGCCGGACAGCGCTGCGATCGGCAAGGATGCGGGCGTGCTGGCCGGTGTCGGCGAAACCGGCGTTGCAATTGGAGGCGATGCCGCGGTCATGATCGCCGGCATCGATTTGGTCATCGATTTTACCGCGCCTGACGTCTCCGTTCAGCATGCGGACCTGGCGGCCCAGGCCGGCGCAGCCATCGTTATCGGCACCACCGGCATGGGTCCCGGCCATATGGAATCGCTGGCGCGCGCGGCGCGCCATGTCCCCATCGTTGTCGCCCCCAATATGAGCGTCGGCGTCAATCTGCTGATGGCGCTGGTCGAACAGGTCGCCCGTACGCTGGACGATTCCTACGATATCGAGATCGTCGAGATGCATCACCGCCACAAGGTCGATGCGCCCTCGGGCACGGCGCTGGGCCTGGGCCGCGCGGCGGCGGCGGGGCGTGGCGTCAGCCTGGACAATGCCGGCCGCCTGTCGCGCGAGGGCCAAACCGGGGCCCGGCCGCGCGGCGAGATCGGCTTCGCGGCATTGCGTGGCGGCGACGTGATCGGCGATCATACGGTCTGCTTCGCGACCGACGGCGAGCGGCTGGAATTGACCCACAAGGCGTCCGGCCGCCAGATCTATGCCGCCGGCGCCCTGCGCGCCGCCCTGTGGACGAAGGGTCGCGGGCCGGGCCTCTATTCGATGAACGACGTGCTGGGGATAGAGGCGTAGTCGGCTGAGTTGCGATTAGGGCGGTGCGACCTCGTCCTTCGAGACGGCGCTGCGCACCTCCTCAGGATGAGGCTCCAACGTTTTTTTGCCATCCGCAAGATGTATCTCCACCGCCCGTGCCCTCACCCTGAGGAGGGCCAAAGGCCCGTCTCGAAGGGTGAGGGCACAGGCGGTGTTGGCGAATTACGCCGCTTTCCGCATCCCGATGCGCGTGAAGGCGATCCCGGTGAGGATAATCCCGAGGGCCAGCACCGCCCGCCAATGCAGCAGCTCGTCGAGGAAGATAATTCCCCATACTACCCCGAGACAGGGAATCAGGTAGTTGTTGAGCGCGATGAAGTTCGCGCTGGTGCGGCGCAGCAGGGCGAAATAAATGATGTAGGCCAGGGCCGTCGGGAATAATCCAAGAATAATCACCGCCCGAACCGATTCGACGCTGGGCGACAATGTCCAGGGCTGGTCGACTATCATGTTCATCGGCAAGGCAAAGACCAGGGCGCCGATCAGCGCGCCGGCGCTGCTCAACGATGCGGGCATTATCGGCAGGCGCCGGGCGATCACGGTGGCAATGGCGTAACAGACCGCGCCGCAGGCTACCGCAGTCTGGCGAATCGCCTCGTTGCCCAGGCCGCCCAGCGCGTCGGGGCCGATCAGCACCAGCACCCCGCCGAAACCGAAGGCCACGCCGGTGATGCGGGCCGGGTTCATGCGTTCGTCCTCGGCGAAGAAATGCGCCAACAGCAATGTCGCGATGGGCATTACCGCCATCAGGATGGCCGCCAGCCCGCTGTCGATGCTTACCTCGCCCCAACTGATCAACGTGAAGGGCAGTACGTTGCCGAACAGGCCAATCAGGAAAAATTTCGGCCACAGGCCGGGCGTGTCGGGGAAACGATGGCCGCGCAGCCGCGCATAGATGACGATGACAATCGTGGCCAGCAGCAGGCGGCCGGCAGTCACCGTCAGGGGCGGCACGGTCTCGACCGCCACCTTGATGAATCCGAAGGACGAACTCCAGATCATCGCCAGCGACAACAGCAGGGCGATTTCGATGGCGCCCGTCTGGCCTGGTTCCGATTTCATAAGCGATTGCCTGCCATGACTCGTTTCTTATGCCTCGCGTTTCTTATGCCTCGCGTTGCGGCCTGTCCAGTCATACCAAGGAGCGGCTTGGCTTGGCGCCCGGTGGCGGGTAATCTCACTCACCATGAAGAAAGCGAATATCGAGGAATTTTTCGGCCGGCTCGAGGCGCTAGACCCCGACCCGCGCGGCGAACTGGATTTTATCAATCCCTATACGCTGCTGGTAGCCGTCGTGCTGTCGGCGCAGGCAACCGATGTCGGCGTCAACAAGGCGACCGGGCCGCTGTTCAAGGTGGCGGACGGACCCGAAAAGATGCTGGCGCTGGGCGAGGCCAGGGTGCGTGACTACATCAAGACCATCGGCCTGTTCAATACCAAGGCCAAGAACGTCATTGCGCTGAGCCGCCTTCTGATCGACCGGCATGGCGGCGCGGTCCCGGACGATCGCGAGGCGCTGGAGAAACTGCCCGGCGTCGGCCGCAAGACCGCCAACGTGGTGTTGAACATCGCCTTCGGCAAGCCGACGATCGCGGTCGATACCCACATCTTCCGCGTCGGCAATCGCACCGGCCTGGCGCCCGGCAAGACGGTGCTGGTCGTAGAACAGAAACTTGAAAAGGCGGTGCCGGTGAAATACCGGCTGCACGCCCATCACTGGCTGATCCTGCATGGGCGCTATATCTGCAAGGCCCGCAAACCGGACTGTCCGGCCTGTCCGGTCAACGACCTCTGCGCCTACAAGGCGAAAATACTGTAACTCGCAGAAAGCCCCGGTGCACGGGATTGAGCCGCGTCAGAGCGGTTCCGTATAACCGTTAAAGGCTCTAGGTACTCGGCAAGGCGGCGCGCAGCATGTCGGTGAAGCAGTCGCTCACCGAGCTCTCGTCCCCGTTGCCGCGGTTGCGCAGGTCGACATGTTCGACCGTCTTGTCCTGGCCATAGAGGAACAGGTCCAGGACGCAGCTGTCCGCGCGATACTGCCAGATTTCCGCGTCACCATCGCGGCGGATCAGCGCGGGCTCGCCCAGCGTTTCGTTCAGCATCGCGCGATCCATGCCCAGCAATTGTTTGGGGTCGTCATCGATCGGCGGTAGGGCCGCCAGACCATTATAGGGCGTTGCCGAATCGGGATCGAACGGTACGGAAGGCGGCGGCGGAGGTGGGTCGGCGGGCGACGTCGGCCCATCGACCGCTGCCTGTTCTGTCGGGGCCTCGCACGCGGCCAGAAAAAGCCCGGCAACCAGGGCGAGGACAAGGCCCGTGAATTTCTCAGATGCCTGCATGCGATGCCTTTTCCGCCAGCGCGGCGTCTTCGTGTTTATCTTCGTCAGCGTCATTGGCAGTCTCCAGCGTGCCGGCGATTCTTCCGCCGCGTTCAATTTCTATGTCGCGATAACGAACCGTTCCGATAATCCTGCCTGAGGCCCGCAGGATCAAGCACTCTTCGACGATTAGATCACCCTCGAACAATCCGGCGATATCGGCCGCGGCGATCGTCGCCTTGCCACGGAATGCGCCGCCGCGGGCGATTTCCAATGATTGGCAATCCTCGAGATCGGAACGGACCTCGCCCTCGACCACCAGCCGATCGCAAGAGGTTATATCTCCGGAAAGCATGATTTCGCGCCCCACAGTCAGGGTTTTGGACTCCCGCTTCATGGCGGCCTGCATCGCGCCGGGATGCGGCCGGGGCCCCTTCGGCAGTGTTGCAATTCGCGGCGGTTGCGGCTTGCCGGTTGTCATGGCGCTTCCTCGAGGAATTTTGAACCGTTGGTCCGGACAACAGGTCGGACCAGCCGATCATCGCTGAAAATATTGACAGAATGATGGCTTTATCTGGTGGCTTTTGCGATTTGGCGGCGCCTCAGATCTTGCGTAACATGGACCATGAAGGCGGCGCCCAGCACCGGCGCCAGCAAATTCACCACGGGAATGGTCATCAGGAAGGTCAGCATCACGCCCGCCATCATTACCTTGCCACGATATGATTTCCGCAGCCGGTGGGCCTCGCCTGGCTCCATCCTGCGAAACGCCGCCAATTCGAAAAACTCGCGGCCGATCAAATAGCCGTTCAACAGGTAGTAGAGCAACAGGTTGGCCCCGGGAATGAACAGCAAGATCAAATAGATCGGAAGTACCAGTACATTCAGCAACACGACGATCGCCGCGAATTTCACGGTTGAGGCCAGGGTTTCGAGGAGCGGCTGTTTGCGCGCCGCCCCGAGATCCGGGTAATGGCGCTCTTCGACCACCTCGGCGACCTGGTCGAGAAACAGCCCGACCACGATCACCACCACCGCGGGGAACATCAGGAAAGTGGCAACCAGCAGCGTGCCGAAAAACGCGAACCCGGCCAGCCAGTCGAAGGCGTCACCCATCCAGCCGACGATTGTCGCCAATCCCCAGATCGAGGCCGGGTCGATATTGGCCAGAAGCCACCAGACCGCGGCCCATAAAACAGTAAAGATCGCCAGCGCGCCGAGAATCCCCAGCCACAGTACGCGGCGCATCTTTGGATCGGTAAGTTGGGCGAAGGCCCTGGATAAATGTATCAGCATGGCAAGGGGTTTACCGCCAGCGGTACATCCGAGGCAAGAGTTCTGTCGCCGTTAGCATTGCTTATACCATTTCTCGCCGATAATGGCCCCTTATCGGCGAGTCTTGGTATTGGCCGGACGGATGCCTATATTCACACCGGCTTGTGGTCGGCGCACAAAAAGGGAAGCAGCATGGCAGCAGCATTCGATGTCGCGGGTATCGGCAACGCATTGGTCGATGTGTTGGCCCATGTGGATGACGGGTTCCTGGTGGAACAGGAGCTTGCCAAAGGCACCATGACGCTGGTCGATTCAGGCACCGCGGATTTTCTGTATGGCAAGATGCCGCCCGGCATCGAGATTTCGGGCGGTTCCTGTGGCAACACGATGGCCGCGCTTGCCTCGCTGGGCGGCAAGGGCGCCTATATCGGGAAGGTCAGGGACGATTATTTCGGCCAGGTCTTTCGGCACGACATGGATTCCATCGGCGTGCAGTTTTCCAATGCGGCCAGCATGGACGGGCCGGCGACCGGGCGCTGCCTGGTATTGGTGTCGCCCGATGCGCAACGCACGATGTGCACCGATCTCGGCGCGGCCAGCACGCTCGGCATAGATGACCTCAATGCCGGTGTGATCCAAAACAGCCGCGTAACCTATATGGAAGGTTATCTGTTCGACCGGCCCGAGGCGCAGCGCGCCTTTATCCGTGCCGCGGAATATGCCCATGATTCGGGTCACAAGGTGTCGATTTCCCTGTCCGATCCGTTTTGTGTCGATCGCCATCGCAACGCGTTCCGCGACCTGGTCGCCGAGCATATCGACATCCTGTTCGCCAATGAAGAAGAGATCCTGTCGCTCTATGAGGCGACGGTTTTCGACGATGCGATTCAAATGCTTCGGACCCATGGCCATGTCGATGTCGCCTGCCTGACCCGCAGTGCGAAGGGCTCGGTCATCATCGATGACGACGAGCTCCATGTGATCGATGCCGAGCCGGTTCGCGAGATAGTCGACACCACCGGGGCGGGCGATCTTTATGCGGCCGGGTTTCTGTATGGCTATACCCAGGGCCTCGGCCTCGGCGTTTGCGGCCGCATCGCATCGGTCGCGGCCGCCGAGATCATCTCGCACAACGGCGCGCGGCCGGAACAAAACCTGGCGGACCTGGTCAGGGATAAGCTGGGGCCTCTGCCGGCCCGCCCGCTGGAATAGGCCAAACCGCCGCATTTGAAAGATTCGGCTGGCCTATAGGCCCGCAAGTCCCTATATACCCGGCACGGCCCGTCCCGGAGGACGGGCCAGACTTTTTCCCTTTGTGGGTCGAACCCAATGAATTTGCGCAATCTCGCCATCATCGCCCATGTCGATCATGGCAAAACGACACTTGTGGACCAGATGCTGCGCCAGTCGGGCGCGGTGCGCGAACATCAGGCTATGGCCGAACGCGCAATGGATTCCGGCGATCTGGAACGCGAACGCGGCATCACCATTCTGGCCAAATGCACGTCGGTGGACTGGCGCGACTCGCGATTCAATATCGTCGACACGCCCGGCCATGCCGATTTCGGCGGCGAGGTCGAGCGGATCTTGTCCATGGTCGATGGCGCATTGCTGTTGGTCGACGCGGCCGAGGGGCCGATGGCGCAGACCAAATTCGTTCTGACCAAGGCGCTGGCGCGCGGTCTTTGCCCGATCGTCGTGGTCAACAAGGTGGACAAGCCCGACGCCCGCCCGGACCACGTCGTGGATGCGGTGTTCGACCTCTTCGTGGCGCTGGACGCGAGCGAAGAACAGCTCGATTTTCCGGTGATCTATGCCTCGGCCAAGGAAGGCTGGGCGGCGCGCGATCCGGGCGACGCACGCGAATCCCTGGAGCCGCTGTTCGAGGCGATCGCCGAGCGTGTGCCGCAGCCGGTCGCCGATGCGGACGGGCCGTTCCGGATGCTGGCCACGACCCTGGAATCGGATCCCTATCTGGGCCGGGTGCTGACCGGGCGCATTCATTCCGGCCGCGCGAAGGTCAACATGACCGTGCGCGCCCTGTCGCGCGACGGCAAGGTTCTGGAAACCGCCCGGCTGAGCAAGCTGCTGGCCTTCCGCGGGCTGAAACGCGTGCCGATCGACGCGGCCGAAGCCGGCGACATCATCGCCATCGCCGGGTTGACCGGCGCCACCGTGGCCGACACAATCTGCGCGCCGGACGCGGAAGAGCCCCTGCCCGCGCGCGAGGTCAGCCCGCCGACCATGGCGGTGACCTTCGCGGTGAATGATTCGCCACTATCGGGGCGCGACGGCGACAAGGTCACCGGCCGCATGATCGGCGAACGGTTGATGCGCGAGGCCGAGGGCAATGTCGCGATTCGGATCAGCGAGACCGCCGAAAAGGACGCCTATGAAGTCGCCGGGCGCGGTGAATTGCAGATCGGCGTGCTGATCGAAACGATGCGTCGCGAGGGCTTCGAACTGTCGGTCAGCCGCCCGCGCGTGATCTATCGCAACGATCCGCAAACCGGCCAGCGGCAGGAACCGATCGAGGAGGTCGTGGTCGATGTCGACGCGGACTATGCCGGCGTCGTGGTGGAGAAATTTGGTATCCGCCGTGGCGAAATGACCGATATGCGGCCGTCGGGCGGCGGCAAGACTCGGGTGACCTTCCGGGTGCCGTCGCGCGGATTGATCGGCTACCACGGCGAGTTTCTGACCGATACCCGAGGCACCGGCGTGATGACGCGGCTGTTCCATGGCTATGGGCCGTATAAGGGGCCGATTGCGGGCCGGCGCGAGGGCTCGATGATCGCCAACTGCCAGGGCAGGGCGGTGGCCTACGCGCTGTGGAACCTCGAAGAGCGAGGCCGCTTGTTCGTGGAACCCGGCGAGGAAGTCTATGAAGGCATGATCATCGGCGAGAACGCCAAGGGCAGCGACCTCGGGGTCAACCCGCTGAAGGGCAAGCAATTGACCAACATGCGCGCCTCCGGCAAGGACGAGGCCGTGCGTCTGACCCCGATCGCCCGCATGGGGCTGGAGGAAGCCGTCGCCTATATCGCAGACGACGAGCGCGTCGAGGTGACGCCGAATAATATCCGCCTGCGCAAGGCTCTCCTCGACCCCCATGAACGCAAGCGCGACCAGCGCCGGAGAGACGCCGAGGCGGGGTAGGGCGAGGCGCTGTTGCCGCCCGCAAAAAGCCCAACAAAAATCCCCTAGCCCGCGAATTGCGCTGCTATGCTTGCGGCCATGATTCGCCCGCGACGACACGGCTTTTCCGAGCGACCTGAACCGAGCGTATCGGAGGCGGCAGCGTGAAAAGCTGGAGCGACTCTTTCCGCGATTTCTTGTCGCCGCGCGTCATTGGCATGCTGTTCCTGGGTTTTTCAGCGGGCCTGCCGATCCTGCTGGTATTCAGTACATTGTCGGTCTGGCTGCGCGAGGCCGGCGTGGAGCGCGCGACCATCGGCTTTTTCAGCTGGGCGGCGCTGGCTTATGGCTTCAAGGTGGTCTGGGCTCCCGTGGTCGACCGGCTGCCCCTGCCAGTGCTGGAAGGCCTTCTCGGGCGTCGACGCTCATGGATGCTGCTGGCCCAGGCAGGCATTATCACCGCGTTGATATTAAAAGCCTTTAATGACCCTGCCACTGACTTGACGATGGCCGCGGTCTTTGCGGTGTTGTTGGCCTTTTCGTCGGCCACCCAGGACATCGTGATCGATGCCTACCGCATCGAAGCCGCGCCCCGCGAGATGCAGGGCCTGATGTCGGCGACCTATATCGCCGGTTACCGGCTGGGCATGATCGTCGCCGGCGCTGGTGCGTTGGAGATCGCGGGCCTCTTGGATCCCGACCCTGCAAGCTACCATTACGAACCGTGGTTCACGACCTGGCTGGTCATGGCCGGGGTAATGTTGGTCGGCGTGACGACGGTGCTGGTGATCAGGGAACCGGCGCGCAACAGCGCGGCAGCCAAACAGATCGCCTGGTCCGTCGCCGAATACGCGCGTTTCCTGGGAACCTTTGTCGCGGCCGTAGCGGTCTTCGCGCTCGTTTTCTCTTTGCTGGGTGGCGCGCTGCCTGTTTTTGCCGGTCTTAGGGAAACATTTATCACAGACCATGATACCGGACCCTTGACCGGCTTTCTCATTGAATCCGTACGGCTGGTTTCGGCGATCGGCGCTGCGGTGCTGGCCGGTATTGCGCTGGTGCGGGTGGGCGTTGTGCCGCGAGAGATGGCGCGTGAAACCTATATCACCCCCTTTGCCGATTTTTTCGCCCGGTTTGGGCGGGCCACCCTGCTGGTGCTGGCGCTTATCGCCACCTACCGGATCGCCGATGTGGTGATGGGCGTTATGGCCAATGTCTTCTATGTCGATCTCGGGTTTGAGAAACAGGAAATCGGTCGAATTTCCGGCGGGTTCGGGCTGGTGATGACAATCTTCGGTGGTTTCGCCGGCGGGTTGCTGATCACGCGCTACGGTATTTTTCGAATGCTGTTTGCCGGCGCCGTGCT
>CAXMQC010000459.1:0-3312 GCA_964195285.1 Akkermansiaceae bacterium | reverse complement strand
TAACGGCATGTATGCAACCGACCGTTTTGCGGTCTTCATGAAGGTCATGATCCTGGCCGGTTCGTTCTTTGCGGTGGTTATGAGCGGCGAATATATGAAGAACGAAGGGATCGCACGCTTCGAATATCCGATCCTGATCCTCTATGCGACCGTCGGCATGTTGATGATGGTATCGGCCAACAACCTGTTGGCGCTCTATCTCGGCCTGGAGTTGCAGAGCCTCAGCCTCTATGTCATCGCCGCATTCCATCGCGATTCATTGCGCTCGTCGGAAGCTGGTCTGAAGTATTTTATGCTCGGCGCGCTGGCTTCGAGCATGTTGCTCTACGGCATGTCGATCATTTACGGATTTACCGGCACACTGTCGTTTGACGGGCTGGCCGCGGCGTTTGGCGAGGGTGCGTCGGCCGGCGTTGTCATCGGCCTTGTCTTCATGATCGCCGGCATGGCCTTCAAGATCTCGGCGGTTCCTTTCCATATGTGGACGCCGGACGTCTATGAAGGCGCACCGACACCGGTCACTGCCTTCTTCTCCGTCGCGCCAAAGATTGCGGGCTTTGCGCTGTTCCTCAGGGTCATGCTTGACCCCTTCGGCGCGCTGGTGGCGGAATGGCAGTCAATCATTGCCCTGATATCCATCCTTTCCATGGCGCTCGGTTCGCTGGCGGCAATCGCCCAACGTAATATCAAACGCCTGATGGCATACAGTTCGATCGGCCATGTCGGTTTCGCGCTGGTCGGTTTGGCGGCGGGCACCGAGTCCGGTGCGCGCGGTGTGCTGATCTATCTCGCAATATATCTGGTGATGAATATCGGCGCCTTCGCCGTCATCCTGTCGATGCGCCGCCTTGGCGACATGGTCGAGACGATCGATGACCTGGCCGGGTTATCAAAAAACAACCCGAAAATGGCGGCGGCCATGACAGCGTTCATGTTGTCGCTCGCAGGCATTCCGTGGTTTGCCGGATTCTTCGGAAAGTTCTACGTTTTCATGGCGGCGATCGAAGCCGAGCTTTATACCCTGGCGATCCTCGGTGTTCTGGCCAGTGTCATCAGCGCCTTCTACTATCTGCGTATCGTCAAGATCATCTATTTTGACGACTCTGCCGAGCCGTTCGATCGGCCCGCCGGCGTGTCGCTGCGCCTGATCATGTGGGGGTCAGCGGCCCTGGTCACATTTTTCATCGTCTATCCGGCGCCACTGATCAATAGCGCCGGCGCGGCCGCCGCGGCGCTGTTTGCCGGCTGATCATGTGCTCTCTCCCCGCCGGGTACCGGCTGGCTGCTTTCGAATCTCTGGATTCGACGAACGAGCAGGCCCGCCGTCTTGCGATGGACGGCGCCCCGGACGGCACCATCGTCTGGGCCAAGAGCCAGTCGGAGGGTCGCGGTCGGCAGGGGCGGCCATGGCAGTCTCCCGAGGGCAATTTATATTGTTCCATTGTCATTCGCCCCGAGGTGCCGGCCGGCGACGCAGCGCAATTGAGCTTCGTAACTGCGTTGGCGCTGGGGCAGGCAGTGGCCGATCTGCTGCCCGACCACGTCGAAATGCGTTATAAATGGCCAAACGACCTGCTGCTTGACAGTCGCAAGGCCGGGGGCATCCTGCTGGAATCCTCCGGTGGCACGGATGGCGGGCTGGATTGGCTGATCGTTGGCGCGGGTCTGAACGTTGAGCACTACCCCGACGTTACCAATGGCTATCCGGCGACCAGCCTGCATGAGGTCGGAGTTCGATCGGTCGCGCTCAGGGACCTACTGGGCCGCTACATTGACGGATTCGCGCAGTGGCGCACGCGGTGGCGGAACGATGGAATTATTGCCGTGCGCGAGGCTTGGCTGGAACGCGCGGCGCAGCTCGGCGAGGATATCACCGTCCGTCAGCCGAACGGCCAATTGACGGGACGGTTTTATGGGCTGGATGAAGGCGGAGCGTTATTGCTTGATTTGCCAGACGGATCGCGGCGGACAATTACCGCCGGCGACGTATTTTTTTGAGGGAGAGCGCGGATGTTGCTCGCGATCAACGCCAACAACACCAATGTGAAATTCGCCCTTTTCGACGGGGGTGCGGTGGCGGGCGAATGGCGGATTTCGACCAGCAATACTCGCACCGCCGACGAGTATGCGGTATGGCTCACCCAGCTGATGGCGCTAGGGAACCTGACCGTGGATTTGGTCGACGCGGCCATCATTGCGACCGTGGTTCCGCAGGCGCTGTTCGAACTGAAGGTCCTTTGCCGAAAATATTTCTCCTGTGATCCGATCGTGGCCGGCGATGATGGCGTCGACCTTGGTATCGGCGTCCTGATCGACCAGCCGGAAGAGGCGGGGGCCGACCGCCTGCTCAACGCGATCGCGGGCCATCTGCATTATGGCGGCCCGCTGATTGTCGTCGATTTTGGAACGGCGACCAGCTTCGATATCGTTAGCGAGGAGGGTGAATTCGTCGGCGGCATCATCGCGCCAGGGATCAATCTCAGCCTCGACGCACTTTACGCGGCCGCCGCGAAGCTGCCACGCATCAGCGTGGCCAAACCGTCCCGGGTTATCGGCAAGAGCACAATCGAGGCCGTACGCTCCGGCGTCTACTGGGGGTATGTCGGCCTTATCGAGGGGATCATCGCGCGGGTTCGCGCGGAATATGGACGCGAAGACATGAAGGTGGTCGTCACGGGCGGGCTGGCGCCGCTGTTTGCCGACAGCACCTTGATATTTGACCATGTCGACCCCGATCTCACCTTTAAGGGCCTCGTCGAGGTCTACCGGCGAAATAAGAGTAAATGACCAAGAATTTCGACATCGACAGGCTGGGCCGAAAGGACCTGGTCTTCCTGCCGCTGGGCGGGGCCGGCGAGATCGGCATGAATCTCAATCTCTATGGCCACGACGGCAAGTGGTTGATGGTAGATCTTGGCATCACCTTCGGCGATGATTCGACGCCGGGTGTCGAGGTCATCATGCCGGATCCCGCCTTTATCGTTGAGCGCAAGAAGGACCTCGCCGGGCTGGTGCTGACGCATGCCCATGAAGATCATCTGGGCGCCGTTCACTGGCTCTGGCCGCAGCTCGAATGCCCGATATACGCCACGCCCTTCACCGCCGCCGTATTACGCCGCAAGCTGGCCGAGGCGGGGCTCGAGAAAGCCGCGAAAATTACCGAGATCCCGATGTCCGGCCGCTTCGATGTCGGCCCCTTCAGGATCGAACTCATCACGCTCACCCATTCGATCCCCGAACCCAACGCGGTCGTTATTCGCACCAACGCTGGAACAGTGCTACATACCGGCGACTGGAAGCTCGATCCGAATC
>CAXMQC010000458.1:0-8968 GCA_964195285.1 Akkermansiaceae bacterium | reverse complement strand
CGGCTTTTACGGAATTGCCGACAACAACACTATCTGCCTCTCCTGGAATAACAGCGATAAGCCCAAATTGCGATGCATGCACGCTCTCTTGGTCGATGGTGTTGTAAAAAAGTTCAACGCAGACGGCAGCCTAAGCGGTTCAATCGTGAAGTTCGAAGACGGTAAAATTCAGTGAAGCAAGGTGCGCACAAATGCACCTTAGAGGCGGAGCCGATACCTGCGATTTCTGGGTACGAAGCTAAATCGACAAGGAACCTGGTTACCAGCATCGCTTCGGTAATTGTCTCGCCCTTACATCGTCCCCGAGAAGGCGCCGCCGTCGGGTAGCAGGTTCTGGCCGGTGATGTAGCCGGAATGGGCCGAGCAGAGGAAGGCGCAGGCATGGCCGAATTCCTCCGGCGTGCCGAAACGGCCGGCGGGGATGCTGGCGGCGCGTTGTCTGGTGACGTCATCCACGTCCGCACCGGTTTTTCCAGCCACCGTCTTCATGTTGGCACGCAGGCGGTCGGTCTCGAACGCGCCGGGCAGCAGGTTATTGATGGTCACGTTGTGACGCACGGTCTTGCGCGCGAGGCCGGCGACGAAGCCGGTCAGGCCGGTGCGCGCTCCGTTCGACAGGCCGAGGATATCGATCGGCGCCTTTACCGCGCCCGAGGTGATGTTGACGATGCGGCCGAATTTGCGCTCGATCATGCCGTCCACCGTCGCCTTGATCAGAAAGATCGGAGTCAGCATGTTGGCGTCCAGCGCCTTGATCCAGTCGTCGCGGTCCCAGTCGCGGAAGTCGCCGGGCGGCGGGCCGCCCGCGTTGTTCACCAGGATATCCGGATTGGGACAAGCCGCCAGCACCTTGGCGCGACCCTCTTCGGTGGTCACGTCGCAGGCGACAGGGGTTACCGTCACCCCGGTCGTCGCGCGAATTTCCGCCGCCGTCGCCTCCAACACGTCTGGCGAACGCGAGTTGATGACAAGGTCGACTCCCTCCTGTGCCAGCGCCATCGCGCAGCCCTTGCCTAACCCCTTCGACGATGCGCAAACGATCGCGCGCCTTCCCTTCAAGCCTAGATCCATCGCTTATTTCTCCCTTAGCTATCGAGTTCCAGCCGCTGCAGCACAGCGCGCGCCAACGGCACTGTAATCCCTCGTTTTTCCGCCAATCCCGCCTCGTCCAGTGCCGCCACGACGCGTCTGGCGGCCGCGAAGGACCGCTCTATCCGGCCCAGCAGGAAGGTCACCACCGCCGGGTCTACGCTGATCTGCCGGTCCAAGAAATGTTTAATCAGGACGCCGGCGATCAATTCGTCGTCCGGCGCACCGACCGCAACACTCATCGCCGCGGCCAGGCGCGAGGCCAGGTCCGGCAAGGCGACGCCCCATCGCGCCACCGGCCCGCGGGCGGTAAGCAGCAGATGGCCGCCCCGTTCCGCCACGACGTTATAAAGATGCAGCAAGGCTTCTTCCTCGAAACCGCGGTCGGCATCTTCGATGAAACAGTCCGTCGCGTCACCCAGCAGAAACGGCACGCCGTCCGTGGTCAGCGCCGTGCGATCAACCCCGATTGCGCCGCCCTGGGCCTGCCAGACATGAGTCAGATGCGACTTGCCGCAACCTTCGTCGCCATGGATCACCAGGGCCGGCGCCGACCAGTCGGGCCAGCGGTCGAGCCAGGCGACGGCATCGCGGTTGGAGGACGCCACCAGGAAATCGGCGGCGCCCATTGCCGGTCGATGCGGCAGGTCCAGCGGAATTTGCGCCGGTGTGGTCAACCGCCGTCTTCCCCGCCGTTACCGTCTGGCGGCGGCCTGTCGGCCAGATAGAGAGGACTCTCCAAATACTTGTCCATGCCGAAGCGGACCAGCACACCGACCACCGCCGCGGCCGGCACCGCCAGCAGCACGCCGAGAAAGCCGAACAGGGCGCCGCCGGCCAGCAAGGCGAAAATCACCCATACCGCATGCAGCCCCACACGCTCGCCCACCAATTTTGGGGTCAGAAAATTACCCTCGATCATCTGGCCGGCCACGAACACCGCCGCGACCAGTCCAACCGACAGCCAACTGTCGAATTGGGCGACCGCCAGAGCCAAGCCGACGACGAACCCAAGCAGCATACCGAAAAACGGAACGAACGATACCAGGCCCGTCCCGAACCCAATGATGAAGCCAAAATCCAGGCCAACGAGGCTGAGGCCGATCCCGTAAAAGAAGCCCAGGATCACGCAGACCATAACCTGACCACGCGCGAACCCCGCCAAGGTGCGATTAATCTCGCGAAACAGTTGGCGAATGGTCTCGACATACGCCCGCGGCAGCCAGCTATCCACCTTGGCGACCATATGGTCCCAGTCGCGCAACAGATAAAATGACACGAGCGGCGTTATGACCAGCAGCGACACCAAATTGGCCAGACCCTCAAGCTTGTTAATCAATCCGCCAACAAAGCGTGCAAGCCATTTCACCGCGTCGCCGGTGCTTGGTATAATGGTCTGCTGCAATTCCGTTACAAAGCCATCACTGATATAAGGTTCGAGCCGCACCAACAGTGGGACTATCTTGTCGCGGACCGCCGCAACGTAACCAGGAATCTTTTCGAACAACTCGACCATCTGGCCAAAGGCCAGGGGTGCCAGCAAAATCAGCAACAGTGTTGTCACCAGGAAGAATGCGGCGGTGATAAATGTGGTCGCGACCATGCGCGAGCTGCCCTTTTTTTCTAACCAGTCGCAGGCTGGGTCGAGGAAATAGGCCACCGCCATGCCGGCGACGAAGGGCAGCATTACGCCGCGCAACAGATAGAGCAGCAGCAAAAAGATCACCAGACCGATTGCCCAGGCCCAGCCGCGTTGCTGGTTCGTCATCCGTTATGCCAATGCTTGTTGATATTATCCTCCCCCAGACGAGCCGGTCGGCGACACCGTATACATCCGCCACAAATATAGCATGCCGGATATTGTTGTCGTTATGGCCACCGCATAGACCAGAAGATCATGGCCGACCCCGATGTCTGGATATCCAAGTCCGAGCCGCGCCAGGACCAGCCCCACCAGGACGATCTGCAGCACGGTGTTCACTTTACTGATCAACAGGGGTTGCATCGCCGTCTTGCGGTCCTTGCGGAACAGGAACGAGGACAACCCCATTAATGTCGCGTCGCGCGCCACGATCAACATAACCAGCCAGACCGGAATATAACCGCCTCGCCCCAGCAGCAGGAATACCGCGATCAGCAAGAGTTTGTCGGCCAACGGATCAAGATAACTGCCCAGCACCGAATGCGCATCGAGCCGTTTGGCGAGATAACCATCAATCGCGTCGGAAATGCCAGCGCAAATAAACAACCAGAACGTGATCGTCATCTTGTCGATCAAGAATAGCCAGACCACGACCGGCACCGCGATCAACCGCGCGATCGTAATAATATTCGGCAACGCCTTCCACGACAAGGTCACGGGGTCATCCTCCGCGGCCCAATGCGGTCAATTACCGCCGGTCCGCCGCAGCAACCATAGCGGACGGTCCGGTGAAAATACCAGTTCCAAGCCGCGTTGCGCCAGCGCGGTGCGCAATTGGTCGGTGGAGCCAACATAGACGAGATCCAGTTCGACCTCTTCCTGCGACATGCGCGCCATGGACATCGACTGGATACGCGACATGCCGTCCAGCCGTTCACGTACGTCACGCCAGCCGCCCAGCCCTTCGATGGGCACAATGACGGAAACGCGCTCGACCTGGCTGAAATCCAGAATATTATCTTGCTTCCAGTTCCGCTCGAGCTTGTCGAGGATTCTTGCTACGACCTGGCTCAAAAACTCCGTCAGGTCGCCGCTGCCCTTGTAGCGCTGTTCGATGGTCATGCCGTCATGGCTACCGCCGACAAAGCGCAGGCTTACCCTGACGGACCGGCGGGCCTGGTTTCCGCTTACCGACGCTATGGCGATCAGAGCGCCGGTGGCCTGGTATTTTTCACCGATCGCCAGCATCGCGCCCAGTTCCCCGGATATCGCCTGATTCACGTTCACCGTCGCGACATCCGACAAATCGCCGGCCGGCATCACTACCGAAAACAGTCCCGGATAAGGCGTCCGGCTGGCCCAGGCGTCCCGCCAGGCATTCGGGTCGTCCCACAAACGGCGCGCCGAACCGGTATCGATTACGGGCAGGACGACAACCGGGCGACTGCGCGTCATTGCAAAGGGAACCTGCGCCTCTTTCAGCCCATTGGATACTTCTTCGGGCAGAAATCGCACCGATATGGTCGCCAGATACTGGCCGCCGCCCAATCTCTCGTCCGCAATATCGTAATCGCGCACCATACGGGACAACGTCTCACCGGTAATCTGTGGCAGGCGGCCATAATTTTCCGGCTGGACCAGTCGGCGTAACACGACTTGCAATGCGCGCCGCTGCGCGCTGGCGATGGCGCTGAATTTCGCCTGGACTTCGTCGCTGGCGCTTTCGTCCACTTCCAGCCCGGTGACTTCGAACAAATCCTGCGCCGCCGCCGGCGCACAATACAGTGCCGCGACAACCAGCGCGGCAAGGGCGGTTCGAAAAAAGCGTCCGTGAGTCATGCTATCGATCATTGCAAACCATACCGTATCAAGTATCTTGGCGCCCGTTTATACTAGCTTGGTAGCGAGGACGCCATACCAACTGATTCAACCAAGAACGGGCTGGACTACCGCACCGCCGGTGTCGATATCGACGCCGGTGAGGAACTGGTCCAAGCCATCAAACCGCTGGCCCGAAGCACGATGCGGGCCGGCGCCGATACCGCGCTGGGCGGGTTCGGCGGATTTTTCGATCCCGCCGCTGCCGGCTACCGCGACCCGTTGATGGTCGCAGCGACCGACGGCGTCGGCACGAAGTTGAAGGTCGCGCTCGCCACCGGGGTCCACGACACCGTCGGCATCGACCTTGTCGCCATGTGCGTCAACGACCTGGTGGTCCAGGGTGCGGAGCCGCTGGTCTTCCTGGACTACTTCGCGACTGGCAAACTGGACGTCGAGACCGCCGCCGGTGTCGTCGCCGGCATCGCCGAGGGCTGCCGCCAGGCGGGCTGCGCGCTGATCGGCGGCGAAACGGCGGAAATGCCCGGCATGTACGGCGCCGGCGACTACGATCTCGCCGGATTCTCGGTCGGTGCGGTAGAGCGCGATCAGGTATTGACCGGCGGGCAGGTCGCCGAGGGTGACGTTGTCCTGGGATTGGCGTCCAGCGGTTTGCATTCCAATGGCTTTTCGCTGGTGCGCAAGGTGGTGGAAACTCAAGGGTTGGACTGGCGTGCGCCGGCCCCCTTCGATTCGGCAAGAGAGTTGGGCGCCGCGCTGCTGGAGCCCACGCGGATCTATGTGAAAAGCTGCCTGGCGGCAATTCGGACCGGTGGCGTTCATGCGCTGGCCCATATCACCGGCGGTGGGTTGATCGAGAACATCCCGCGCATCTTGCCGGACGGGCTGGCCGCGGTCCTGAATGCATCCGATTGGGTCGAACCGGCGGTGTTCGACTGGCTGGCGAGAGCTGGCGGTATCGAGCGTCATGAGATGTACAGAACATTTAATTGCGGCGTCGGCATGGCGGTAATCGTGGCACCCGAGGCGGCGGACAGGCTGACTTCGGTCCTGACCGATTCGGGCGAAGCGGTTTATCGGATCGGTCGCGTGGAGGCACGCGGGGATGGACCGGCGGTGACGGTCGAGGCCACCGAATGACCGTGCGGCGAAAGGTCGCAGTCCTGATCTCTGGGCGCGGCAGCAACATGCAGGCGCTGGTAGAGGCCTGCGCGGCCCCGGACTATCCGGCACAAATCGTGCTGGTTCTGTCGAACAGGTCGGATGCGGCGGGCCTGGAATTCGCGCGCGAGGCCGGCATCGCCACCGCCGTGATATCGCATCGGGAATTCCCGGACCGCGCCAGTTTCGATGCGGCGATGGATGAAGAAATCCGTCGACACGGCGCCGAACTGATCTGCCTGGCCGGTTTTATGCGATTGCTCGATTCCCGGATTATCGACGCCTGGCGCGACCGTATGATCAATGTCCACCCTTCCCTTCTGCCGTCATTCCGGGGGCTCGACACCCACGAGCGGGCATTGGCGGCAGGTGTGAAACTGGCCGGATGCAGCGTCCATTTTGTGCGCTCCGAGGTCGATACCGGGCCCATCATCGCCCAGGCGGCCGTGCCGGTTCTGCCCGACGACACGCCGGCGGTCCTGGCGGCGCGAATTCTGGAACAGGAACATCTGATTTACCCCATGGCGCTGCGCCTGTTGGCCGAAGGTCGGGTGCGCCTGGTGGACGACAAGGCGATCTTGGACACGCCCGGCGCAACGGATTCGCTGCGCAATCCGGACCAGCCGTGACTTGCCAAATTCACCGCTTCGGTTTACCAAGGGCTCCGAAATTTCGTTTCAGCCGGGGATCGAGAAATGGCCGAACATAAACTGGACTACATGAACGCTCCCGAGGAGAATCTGAAAACCTGGGACATGATCTGGAAACTGATGATCGTCAGTGGCGCGGCGACGCTGGTGGTGCTCTTGATCCTGGGCCTTGTTTTCGCCTGATTGGGCGGCCGAGATTAAAAAAAAAGGGCGCGCGCAGGCGGTAAAATATCAACCGACGATTTCGATCTCGCTGAAGAAGAACGAAATCTCAATGGCGGCATTTTCCGGCGAGTCCGATCCATGCGCCGAATTGGCCTCAATGGATTCGGCGAAATCCTTGCGGATGGTGCCGGCGTCAGCCTGGGCCGGATTTGTGGCGCCCATGACTTCGCGGTTTTTGGCGACGGCGTTGGCGCCTTCCAGCACCTGAACCACCACCGGGCCCGAGATCATGAAGTCGCAAAGGTCGCCAAAAAAGGCGCGTTCCTTGTGAACCGCATAGAAGGCCTCGGCCTGACCCCGGGTCAGCCACAAACGTTTCTGGGCGACGATGCGCAGGCCGGCATCCTCGAAGCGGGCGTTTATTTGACCCGTAAGATTGCGGCGCGTCGCGTCCGGCTTGATAATCGAAAGTGTGCGTTCTTTAGCCATGTTCTCTGAATCCTTTGTGTTTCCATGCCCGAAAACGACCGGGCGGAACGGTCGCGGGGGGTTATAAACGGGCAAATCCCGCCCGACAAGCGTCGATTAGGACCTTTTTGCAGCTGCGGCATCTTTGACCAGCTGGCCAAGCGTGCTAAGAGCCCGCCATGCTGACCATTGACAGACTGACATACCGGATTGCGGGCCGGACTTTACTGGAGGGCGCCACCGCGCGGCTGCCCGCCGGCGCACGCATCGGGCTGGTGGGGCGCAATGGGTCCGGCAAATCGACCTTGCTGGGCCTGATCGCCGGCAGCATCGCGCCGGACGATGGCAATATCCGCATCCGCAACCACGCGCGGATCGGTACGGTTGCCCAGGAAACTCCGACGGGTAAACAAAGCCCGCTGCAACTAGTCTTGGCCGCGGATAGAGAGCGCGCCACCCTACTGGCCGAAGCGGAAGACGCGTCCGACCCGCACCGGGTCGCCGAAATCCATGAAAGGCTGGCCGATATCGAGGCTCACCGGGCCGAGGCGCGGGCCGCCTCAATTCTGGCAGGGCTGGGTTTCGACGAGGCGGCGCAGGGGCGCGCCATCGAGGAACTTTCCGGTGGCTGGCGCATGCGCGTCGCACTTGCCGCCGTCCTGTTCGCCGAACCCGACCTGCTGCTGCTGGACGAGCCGACCAACCATCTGGACCTGGAAGCCGCCATGTGGCTGGAAGGATTTCTGGCCGGATATCCCAATACCATGCTGTTGGTCAGCCATGACCGCGACCTGTTGAACAAGGCGGTCAACGGCATCCTGCATCTGGAACGGCAAAAGCTGGTTGCCTATCGCGGCGGTTATGACCGGTTCGAGCGCACCCGGCGCGAGGCGCTGGTCCACCAGTCAGCCATGGCGGTTCGCCAGGCCGCCGAACGAAAACGCATCGAGGGATTCATCGATCGTTTCCGCTACAAGGCCTCCAAGGCGCGCCAGGCGCAGAGCCGGATCAAGGCGCTGGAAAGGATGGAGCCGATCGCCGCGGTAGTGGAGGACCGCACGGAGCGCTTCGATTTCCCCCAGCCCAAGCCGCTGGCGCCGCCGATCGTAACCCTGGAAGGCGCGGCCACGGGTTACGAGACCGACAATCCGGTGCTACGGGGCCTCAACCTGCGCATCGATATGGACGACCGCATCGCGCTTTTGGGCGCTAACGGCAACGGCAAGACGACGTTGCTGCGCTTGTTGGCGAAACGGCTCAGCCCGCTGGCGGGCACGGTCAACCGGTCCGGCAAGTTGAAGGTCGGCTATTTCGCGCAAAACCAGCTTGAAGAACTGCCCGAGGGGCAGACCGCTGTCCAGCATATGACGGCCCTGATGCCGCTTCTCGGCGAGGCGAGGGTGCGCGGCCATCTGGGCCGCTTCGGTTTGACCGGTGACCGCGCCATAACCCGTATTATGGATTTGTCCGGCGGCGAGAAGGCACGGCTGCTGCTGGCAACCATAACCCACGACGCGCCACACCTGCTGCTGCTGGACGAGCCGACCAACCACCTGGACGTGGACGCGCGCGCGGCCCTGGTACAGGCGCTGAACGAATATGAGGGCGCGGTAATACTGGTCAGCCATGATGCCCATCTGGTGGAGCTGGCGGCGGACCGCTTATGGCTGGTCGCCGACGGCACCTGCAATTCGTATGAGGGCGACCTCGAGGATTACCGCCGGCTGCTGCTGGATGAGGCGCGCGCGGTACGCCGCCAGGCGCGCGGCGAGAAACCCAGGGCAGCCGTCAATAAGGCCGGCGAACGCCGCCGTCGCGCCGAGGCCCGCACCATTACCGCAAATTTGCGCAAGGCCATCAAGACGGCGGAAGCGCGGCTCGAAAGGTTGCAGGTGGAGAAGGCCAGCCTGCACGCCAGACTGGCAGACCCGGTGTTCTACAGTGGGCCTGGCCA